>JAKAGJ010000063.1 GCA_021815655.1 Deltaproteobacteria bacterium
GGTGAGCGAGGAGATGGTAAGGGCCATGAACCCCGGCTCGGTGATCGTGGACGTCTCCGTGGATCAGGGCGGCTGCGTGGCCACCATCCACCCCACCACCCACGAGGACCCTATCTACGTGCTGCACGGGGTGACCCACTACGGGGTCAGCAACATGCCGGGGGCGGTGTCGCGCACCAGCACCTTCGCCCTGACCAACGTGACCCTGCCCTATGTGCTGGCCCTGGCCGGCGGCCCCCTGGAGGCGGCCCGCCGCGACCCCGCCCTGGCCAAGGGCTTCAACGTGCATGCCGGGGGCTTCTGCCATCCCGGCGTGGCCGAGGCCCTGGGGGCGGTCTGCCAGCCGCTCTGACCTTGGCCCTTGCCATAACGCCCGGCGCCCGGCGCCGGGGGGCAGGATCGGCTTGCGGCCCAGGGTCGCAGGCCGTAATATTGCCCCGGGGCCAGGCCCGGCTTGCCCCCACCCGCCCCTGCCAGGCCGACGGGCCCCCGCCGTCGGCCCTAGTTATTGGGGGGTATAAAATTTAACGAAAAATATCTCCTGACGGGCCTACAACCCTTTTGCCATCTTTACCGCTGGTTAGACCGCGATCGCCCATACGGGAACCAAAAAAATGAAAAACGGCGCTTTTTTGAGTTTTTAGCAGTAATTTTGAGATTGAGTGTGTGTCTTTTTTGGTCACAATTGTGACTAAACCTGGAAGACCAAGAGACCTGCGGGCTTACCTGGACGCGCCAAAAAAAACCTAATACCCGCCTGTTGCGGAGTTTGGCATATTTATTTTGATCTATATCAACCAGTTTCCTTGTGGACAAGTCTCAAGTGGCCCTTTGGCCCAACCGCTCAGGCCACCATTGACCGCGTGCCGGGGCAGACGGTAGCTTATGGCCCATCATCGAGAACGCCCGCGAAGCCTGTCCATATAGAAAAATACGCCCGAATAATGACCAAAATCACATGGTCTTTGGAGGATGATTTGTCCTTGGCCCTTTGGAATGCCCTCTGCGACGGTCTGCGCGCCCGCCTGGATGATGAGGAATACCAGGTATGGATCGCGCCCCTGCGCCTGCTGCGCCACGACCCCTCGCGGCTATCCCTGGGCTGCCCCAATGCTTTCCATCGCACCTGGATCCGCGACAATTACCTGTCGCGCATGCGCGATATCCTGGTCCAACTGGGCCAGCCCCTGGAAATCGGTCTGGAACTGCTACCCAACTCCCAGCCGGCCCTGTCAAGCGGCCCCAGGCAACTGGAGCTGCCCCAGGTGGCCCAATGGCGCCCCAAGCTCAATCAGCGCTTCGTCTTCGACAAGTTCATCTCCGGCGGCGGCAACGAGTTCGCCTGGGCCGCGGCCAAGGCCATGGCCCAGGGGCGGAAGTTGTTTGCCAACACCCTATTCCTGGTTTCCGGCACCGGCCTGGGCAAGAGCCACCTCACCCAGGCCGTGGGGCACCAGGTGCTGATGTGCGCACCCGGCACCCGGGTGGCCTATCTCACGGCCGAGGATTTCGCCAACCAGATGATCGCCGCCCTGCGCAACAAGCGCATCGAGGCCTTCAAGGAACGCTACCGCCGCTCCTGCGACCTGCTGCTCCTGGAGGAAGTGCAGTTCCTGGCGGGCAAGGACAAGACCCAGGACGAGTTGGGTTACACCCTGGACGCGCTCCTGGACGCCGGCAAGCGCGTGGTCTTTACCGGGGCCTGCGCGCCGGGGCACATCAAGGGCCTCAAACGCCACCTGGCCAGCCGTCTCAGCTCCGGGCTAACGGCGGCTATCGAGCCCCCGGACCACCTCACGCGGGTGCGCATCCTGGAGCACATGTCCCGCGAGGAGGGGGTGAGCGTGGACCCCGACGTGCTGGAATACCTGGCCCAGGAGTTGGCCGGCGACGTGCGCCGCCTGCAATCGGCGCTGGTGGGGCTAATGGCCCAGGGCAGCCTCACCCGCCGGCCGCTGGACCTGCGCCTGGCCGCCGAGGTGCTGGGACACATGCATCTGCAACTCAGCCGGGTGACGCCGGAGCAGATACTAAGCATCGTGGCCCAGGTTTACGGTCTTGAGAGGGGCCTGCTCATCGGCAAGAGCCGCAAGAAGGCCATCACCCGGCCGCGCAACCTGGCCCTGTACCTCTGCCGGCGCCACACGGAGGCCTCCTACGCCGCCCTGGGCCGGGCCTTCAACCGCGACCACTCCACGGTGATGTACGGCGTGGACCAAGTGGAGCGCGGCCTGGGCAGCGACCCCAAGATGGCCCAAGAGCTGGCCTTTTTGGAACAGCGCCTGGGCCTGGCCTCCAGCTAGGCCTTCGCCACCGAAACAAACCGCCGCCCCGGGCGCACCCCGGGGCGGCGGTTATTTTGCGACTCCGGTCCCGGCCTCAGGCGGCGATGCCCTTGCTGGCCAGCACCTGCCGGTAGATGGGCGCGATGAGCTTCAGGACCGGGGCCAGCTTCAACAGCGCCGCCGCCGAGCCCTTGGACTTGATGCGCCCGGTGGCCATGGCCACCACCGGGTTGAGCTGGTTGGACCAGGCCTGGTGGCCGATGTCCACGCCGGCGATGATGGTCACGTCGGGGGAGTCGGCCGGCGCCCCGGCCACCACCTGTATGGCCTCGCCCCGGGCATCCACATGAAAGGAAACCTGGGGGTCGTCCTGGGTGTAATCAAAATAAACCAATTGCTTTAACTGACCCACGATGCCGGCGATCTGAGCGTCGTCCACCGCCCGCCTAAAGGTTTCCACAAAGACCTCCACCGCCGTGGCTGGGTCATTGAAGTACTTGGATTTCATGACTCTAACCTCACTAATTTAAGCGTTTGCTCAAAGTTTTACCCAGTCTACCCGTAAAATCCGTATTGCTTCAACGGGAGCCAACTCAGCCCGCCCTCGCCTCAGCACCAATCGACCCGTTATGCCCCCCCCGGGGGCACCCGGCCCCCGGCCGCCCGGCTACCAGGCCTGCTCAAAGACCTCGTATATCTGCCCGGGATCGGTGACGGGCCGGGGGTTGAAGATGCAGGCCGGGTCGGCCACCGCGTGGGCCGCGGCGTCGTACAGGCCGTCCTCGGGCACCCCCAGGTCCTTTAGCCGGCTGGGGTGACCGATGGCCGCGATCAAATCAGCCACGGCATCGGCGGCGGCCAGGGCCGCCTGTCCCGCGCTCAGGCCGGCCGTGGCCGCCCCCAGGGCCTGGGCCGCCTGCCCCAGGGCCGGGGCGCAGTACTCGGCGTTGAAGCGCATCACGTGGGGCAGCACCACGCCGCAGGCGCTGCCGTGGGGCACGCCATAGAGGGCACCCACGGTATGGGCCATGGCGTGGGCCAGGGCCACCTGGGCGGTGGTGAAGGCCCAGCCGGCCATGCATGCCGCGGCCTGCATGTGACCCCGGGCCTTGAGGTCATCGCCCTGGGACACACAGCGCGGCAGGTTCTGGGCGATGAGCCGCACGGCGTGCAGGGCCAAGGCATCGCAGACCGGGTTGCTGCGCAGGCTCATCAGGGCCTCCAGGGCGTGGGTCAGGGCGTCCAGGCCGGTGCCGGCGCTGAGCCCCGGCGGCAACCCCCGCACGAATTGGGGGTCCAGGATGGCCACCGCCGGGAAGATGGCGTTCTCCAGGATGTAAACCTTGCGCCCCACCTGGTGGTTTTTGATCACCGCCACGTTGGTGACCTCGCTGCCGGTGCCGGCGGTGGTGGGCACCGCGATGTGGGGCGTGGCCGGCCGGTTCAGACGCAGCACCGCCACGTGGTCCATGGCCTGGCCGCCCTGGCTCAGCACCACGGCCAGGGCCTTGGCCGTGTCCATGACGCTGCCCCCGCCCACGCTCACCACGGCGTCGGCCCCCAACTCCCGGGCCAGCAGGGCGGCGGCGTCCACGGTGGCCAGGCTGCTGTCCTGGGGTATGTCCTCGAAAATTCCCGCGCAATAGCCGCCCAGCGCCTTGACCGCCACCTCGGCCAGACCGGCGGCGGCCACCCCGGGGTCGGTGAGCAGGATGGCCCGCTTGCAGCCCAGGGCCTGTAGCTCGCTGCCGATGCTGGCTATTGATCCCGGGCCGCTGTTGACCTTGGTGGGTCCCAGATACTGGAAGGAGCTCGTCTGGGGGTAGGCGAACATCATCTGGAAGGCCAGCTTGTTGGAGGGGTCGGATTCGGCGGACACATGCACGCGCTTGATCTGGGTGTACTCGCTGAGCCCGTGGTGCCCCAATTCGCGCCCCACCCCCGACTGCTTGTAGCCGCCGAAGGGGCAGTAGTCGCCAAAGGCGTGGTAGTCATTGATCCACATGGTGCCGGTGGCCACCTTGGCGGCCATGGCCTCGGCCCGGGCGATGTCCCGCGACCACACCCCGCCGGCCAGGCCGTAGGGGCTGTCGTTGGCGATGGCCACCGCCTCGTCGTCGTCGTGGAAGGGGATCAGGCAGACCACCGGCCCGAAAATCTCCTCGCGGGCGATGCGCATGGCGTTCTTCACCCCGGCGAAGACCGTGGGCTCGTAGTAATAGCCATCCTCCAGGTCGAAGCGCTGGGGACGTTGCCCCCCGCATACCACCTCGGCGCCCTCCTGGCGCCCCAGTTGCACATACCCCTCGGTGGTGGCCAGTTGGCCGGCGCTGACCAGGGGCCCCATCTGCGAGGCCGCATCCAGCTGGTAGGCGATATGGATGTCCCCCACCCTTCGGGCCAGGCGCTCCACGAACTGGTCGTAGAGCCTCTCCTGCACCAGAATGCGAGTGCCGGACTCGCAGACCTGGCCGCAGTGGAAGAAAGTCCCAAAGAGCCCGCCGTCGATGGCCAGGTTCAGGTCCGCGTCCTCCAGGATGATGTTGGCGCTCTTGCCGCCCAGCTCCAGGGTCACTTTTTTCACCGTGTCGGCGGCCATCCTCATGATCTGCCGCCCCACCTCGCTGGAGCCGGTGAAGGCGATCTTGTCCACCGCCGGGTGGGTGCACAAGACCTGGCCCAGGGCTTGCCCCGGGCCGGCGATGATGTTCACCACCCCCGGGGGAATCTGGCTCTCGGCCAGGGCCTCGGCCAGAATCAGCGCGCTCACCGGCGTGTGCGAGGCCGGCTTGAGCACCACGGTGTTGCCCATGATGGCGGCCATGGCGATCTTCCACATGGCCATGGTGAAGGGGAAATTCCAGGGGATTATGCCCACGCACACCCCCAGGGGCTCGCGGCGGATGTAATTGCGCCCCGGGAAGAAGGGGTTGCCGGCCACGGGGATCTCCTCCCGCCAGGGGAAGTCGCGCCCCGCGTACTGGGCCAGGTTGCGCACCATCAGCGAGCCCAGGAATATCTCGGTCTTGGTGCGGTTGATGATGCCGCCCGAATCCAGGGACTCGAACATGGCCAGGCGCACGGCGTGGCGCATGACCCGGTCGGCGAAGTCCATCATGATGCGCGAGCGCTGGGCCGGTTCCATACCCGGCCACTCCCCGCGGTCGAAGGCACGGCGGGCGGCCAGGATGGCGGCTTCGGCCTCGGACGGCCCGGCCAAGGCCACCGTGGCGAAGGCTTGGCCCGTGCCGGGGTCCAAGGTCTCGAAGACCGCCCCGTTTTGGGCGTCCACGAACTGCCCGTCGATGAACAGCCTAAAATGCTCCATGGCCCCTCCCCTTTCTGCTTGGCGTGGCGAAAGCAAGACCTGTCCCCGCCTCCCGGCCACCGCGCGGCGCGGGGCGGAGAGGCCATGGCAAACGTCGGCGGGTATTTATGAAATACGCTCTGGCCAGCGCCAAAGTCAAGGCCGTCGGCGGCTTGCCCGCCGCTGGCGGCTCCCGTGGAGGGGCTAATGGGCAGTAATCAGGCGTGCAGGCCGGAGGGGCCAACAGGCCCCCCCGGCCAGGGGGCTACAAATCGCTGGCCGCCGCCTGGTCCAGGAACCAGAACAGCTCGCCAAAGGGCATGAGGCGCTTGGCCAGCGGCCCGCCCGGCCCCGCCTCCTGCTCGGCCAGGGCCTGGCGCACGGCCTGGCGCTTGCCCGCGCCGGTCACCGCCACCACCACCGTGCGCCCCGCGTTGAGCAGCGGCAGGGTCAGGGTCACCCGAGGCACCGCCGGCTCCACTCCCTCAGGGGGCGTCACCGCCACCACCCAGTCGCGGTTTTCCTCCAGGGCCGGGGCCCCTGGGAACAGCGAGGCCAGATGGCCGTCCGGCCCCAACCCCAGCAGGATGAAGTCAAAGGCCGGCAGCAGGCCGCCGAAGTGGGTGCGCAGCTCGGCCTGGTAGCGGGCCGCCGCCTCCTCGGGCTGATATTGCTCCACGGGCATGGGGTGCAGTTGACCGGGTTTGAGCGGCACGCTCTCCAGCATGGCCCGCCGGGCCTGGCCGAAGTTGCTGCCCGGGTGGTCAAAGGGTAGCTGGCGCTCGTCGTTCCAGAAGAAGTGGCAGGCTTGCCAGGGCATGATCTCGCGCAGAGGCGCGCTGGCCAGGGCGCGGTAGATGGGCAGCGGCGTGCTGCCGCCAGCCAGCGCGATGTTGGCCTGGCCGTGGTCCACGATGGCGCGGGCGGCGCGCACCGCCAAGAGGGTGCCCGTGGCGCGGGCCAGTTCATCCGCGGTGGGAAAGACTCGTATTTTCATTTAGCTGAACGCTTTCATCCCAGGGTGTGCATGGGCGGCCCGGCCAGGCCGTCATGATTCCCCCCTCAGGCGATATAGTAATACCTGCCCGCCGGCGTGGCTCGTGAAGCGGCAATTTTTTTGATTTTTGGCCGGCTATTCCCAGGGCGCGGGGCGTCCCTGCATCAGTTGCAGGGCCTGGGGCGGACCCCAGGAGCCGGCGGGGTAGAGGTGCAGGCGCTGGGCGCGGCTCTGGCAGGTCTCGCAGCTGTGGATCAATTCATCCAGATAGGCCCAGCACAGTTCCACGGCGTCCTGGCGCCAGAAGAGCATCTGGTCGCCGGCGATGCAGTCCAGGAGCGCCTTCTCGTAGGCTTCCAGGGGAGGCCCCTGGTAGCCCTGGTTGTAGTCAAAAAAAAGATTGGCCGAGCGCAGGCATACCCTGGCCCCGGGGTTCTTGGTCTGGAAGCTCAAGGTCACGGCTTCCTGGGGGTAGACCCCCAGCACCAGGCGGTTGGCGCTGATGTGCGGCCCCAGCACCTGGCGGAACAGGGAATGGGGCACCTCCTTGAAATGGATCACCATGCGCGTGACCTTGGCCGCCAGGCGCTTGCCCGAAAGCAGGAAGAAGGGCACCCCCTGCCAGCGCCAGTTGTCTATGAACACCCGCATCATGGCGAAGGTGGGCGTGAGCGACTGGGGGTCCACGCCCTTGTCCTGGCGGTAGGCCGGCACCGGCCGCCCGTCGATCTGGCCGGCGTCGTACTGGCCCAGCACCAGGTGCTCGTAGCGGTTCTGCACGGGGAAGGGCCTGAGCGACCCGAAGACCTTGGTCTTTTCGTCGCGCACCCGCTCGGCGGCGAACAGGGACGGCGGCTCCAGGGCGCATAGGGACAATAGCTGCATCATGTGGTTCTGGAACATGTCCCTGAGCACCCCGGCGCTCTCGTAATAGCCGGCGCGGTGCTCCACTCCCAGGGACTCGGCGGCCAGGATGCTCACATGGTCGATGTAGTTGCGGTTCCACAGGGGCTCGAAGATGGCATTGGCAAAGCGCAGCATCAAGACGCTCTGCACCGTCTCCTTGGCCAGGTAGTGATCGATGCGAAAGACGCCGGACTCCGGAAAATGAACGCCAATGGCCCGGCTAAGGGCCTGGGCTGAGCCGAGGTCATGGCCAAAGGGCTTTTCCACCACCAGACGGGCCCAGCCGTGGCCCTCCTGGCCCTGTCCCTGACCCTGGGCGGCCAGGCCGGCCTGGCCGATCATGGTGGCCACCTGGGCGTAGAGGGCCGGGGGTATGGCCAGGTTGAAGATGCGGTTGCCCTTTAGCCCCAGGAGGCTGTCCAGCCCCTTGAGGCGGCCGGCCAGGCGGCGGTAGGACTCCAGGTCGCCGTAGTCCAGGGGCTGGTAGAAGAGCCGGTCC
Organism: Deltaproteobacteria bacterium; assembly: GCA_021815655.1. Classification (GTDB taxonomy): domain Bacteria; phylum Desulfobacterota; class Desulfarculia; order Desulfarculales; family Desulfarculaceae; genus JACRDC01. The sequence continues at coordinate 7,995 of JAKAGJ010000063.1, forward strand.
GCGAACTGCTCCCAGCCCGCCGGCCGCGGGCCGTGGGTCTTGGCCACGGCGGAGAGCATGCGCTCGCGGAATTCCTGGTCGCTGAAGGCGGTGCGCGCCGTGCCCAGGATGCACCAACTGGAGGGCAGGCCGTGGCTGGCGAAAAGATTGTACAGCGCGGGCAATAGCTTGCGGCCCACGAGGTCGCCCGAGGCCCCGAAGATCACCAGGGCGCAGGGCGCTGGCGGGGCCTCCAGATCGG
>JAKAGJ010000064.1 GCA_021815655.1 Deltaproteobacteria bacterium
CGCCGGGGCGCGCTTCAAGCCCCTCTTGATAACCCGCGAGGGGCTGATCCTGGCCGGGGTCGAGGAGTGGCAGGTGGCCCTGGACCTGGGCTGGGACCGCATCAGCGTCATGGTGGCTCCGGGCTTCAAGCCCTCGGAGCTGCGTTCGATGGTGGTGGCCGAGAACATCCGCGAGCGCGAGGTGCGCGAGGAGCACCTCTGGCGAGGCATGAACAATTTCTTCGACATGGAGCCCCTGCGTCCGCCCGGCGGCTGGTGAACCATCCAGCGCCCCTCGGTCGGGGGGCGATAGCCGGTTCCCGCCATCCCCGCCCCCGCCTCCGGCCTGGCCGCCGGCACAGGGCTGTCTTACCTTATCAAAAGGGTAATGTGCCTAGACCCTCGCCCTGGGGTAGAATAGCTGTTGCCATGGAAGATATGCTGCACCAAACCTCCCAGGCCCTGACGCAGGCCCTGGCCGGCCACCAGCCCCAGCGCCTGGAATACCCCGGCTCGCGGCCGGCGGCGGTCCTCATGCCCCTGTGGGAGCGGGACGGCCGGGTGCATGTGGTCTTCACCAAGCGCAACGCCCACCTGCCCCACCACCCCGGCCAGATATCCTTCCCCGGCGGGGCCGTGGACCCCGCCGACAGCGACCTGGCCGAGACGGCCCTGCGCGAGACCTGCGAGGAGATCGGGGTCTGCCAGGGGCTGGTGGAGGTGGTGGGACGGCTGGACCAGGTGCTGACCATCACCAACTTCCTGGTGACGCCCTACCTAGGCCTGGTGGACCCCCAGGCCGACTTCCGGCCCAACCCCGTGGAGGTGGAGCGCCTGGTGGTGGTGCCGCTGTCCAAGGTCCTGGACCGGGCCAACTATCAGCCCCGCCCCCTGCAATGGGAAGGCGTGACCATGCGGCAGGTGGCCCTGACCCACGGCCAGGACGTCATCTGGGGGGCCACGGCGCGCATGCTGCTCAACCTCCTGGACGCCCTGGGCGACAAGGCCCGCGAGGTGGCGGCCCTGGCCGGCAATGGCGCGCAAAAAGCGGTGGACAGCCGCCGGGGGGTCGTGTAGATATCTAGTGCCGTTTGCCGAGGGCGGCCAGTGATGGCGCCGGCGGCAGGCATCTTCCCGGCAGGAGGCCGGGCCGGGTGCGCGGCACCCGGGAGGCGAGGCAAAATCGCATTTTTGCCTCGCCGATAAGCAAAAAGTGCAGGACGCACTTTTTGCGCTCAGTATTTCCCGGCAGGAGGCCGGGCCGGGTGCGCGGCACCCGGGAGGCGAGGCAAAATCGCATTTTTGCCTCGCCGATAAGCAAAAAGTGCAGGACGCACTTTTTGCGCTCAGTATCGGGACGTGGCTCAGCCTGGTAGAGCACTGCGTTCGGGTCGCAGGAGTCGCTGGTTCAAATCCAGTCGTCCCGACCATCATAATCCGAAATTCGCCAAGGGCCCGGCTGCAAAGCCGGGCCCTTGGCGTTGGGAGCAAGCCTCTGGATTTGGCCCGCCCGGCGAGGGCGGCCCGGGCGGCGGCAGGGCGCGGCATGGCCGGGCGGGTGCGCGGGGCATCAAAAAGAATCGCTTCGGTCTTTTCCGCCGTTGCCAATCGGGCATGACCCGGGGCCAGCCGGCCAAGGCCTTTAAACATAATAATGGCGGATCGCCGCGTCGCACCCCCGCGGAGATGCTTCTGGCAATCAGACTATTTCGTGGATGAGGGGGAAGCGAAGTCCGCGCACTAACGGTGACGGTTTGCAGAAATGATCGACTGGGGGCTGCCGGCGCCCTGGTGAACCGGGCTGGCGCCCTCGCTGGTCGTCAGCGATAGCACTCCAGGAGCACCACGAAGCCCGAGGCCTTTTCGGCGATGTCGGCCGGGGCCAGGGCCGCGCCCTCGGGGCCGCTCCGCACCGTCACGCCATTGCTCTCCAAAAAACCCCGGGCCACGGCCCCGCTGACCGCGAAGTTGACGTTCTGGGGCGCCTCGCCATAGGCCTGGGCCACCTTGACGGTGTCCAGCTTGCCCATCACCACCCCGATGACCTTGCCCCCCTGGTCCAAGAGGGGGCCGCCGCTGTTGCCCGGCTGCACGGGGGCCGTGATCTGCAACAGGTTGGGATTGTTGGCCGGACCGGCCAGGGCGCTGATGGTGCCGGCGCTGACGCTGGGGCCGCTGGCCAAAAGGCCGGCCAGGGGGAAGCCCACCACCACCACGCTGTCGCCGGGGCGGGGGGCCGTACCCTCGGGGAAGGAGGCCACCTTGCCGGGGTTGGGGGGGGCGGGCAGCTTGAGCAGGGCCAGGTCGGTGAGGGCGTCGATGGCCTGCACGGTCAGTGGCTGGGCCTGGCCGGGCACCCTTATCTCGCGGGCGTCCTTGACCACGTGCAGGTTGGTCAACACGTGCCCCTGGCCGCTGACCACGAAGCCGGTGCCGGTGAGCTTGCCCAGGGCCAAAGGCGCGGCCTGGGGCGGACGCGCCTCCGAGCGGGGCGAGAGGCGCTGCTCGGGCTGGCGCAGGGCATTGAGCCGGTTGCGGTAGACCTCGTTGCCCGGGCTGAGCTTGAGGGCGGTTTCCACGTCGCTGATGGCCTGGGCGGTCTTGCCCTGGGCGGACAGGGTGTAGCTGCGGTTGTAGTAGGCGGTGTCCTGCTCGGGGTCCAGGCGGATGGCCGTGTCCAGGTCGGCCAGGGCCTTGTCGAATTGGCTCAGGCGGTTGAAGGTCAGGCCCCGGTTGTTGTAGGCCGCGGCGAAGTTGGGGTCCAGGGCGATGGCCTGGTCGAAGTCGGCCACGGCCGGGTACAGGTCGCCCAGGCGGCTGTAGGCGATGCCGCGGTTGTAGTGGGCCTGGGCCTTGGTCGGGTCGGGCAGGGTGCCGTATTTCAAGGCACGTGTGAACAAGTCAATGGCCCTGTCCGGGTCCTGTCTTTCCATGGCCTTGAGCCCGGCCTGGAAATCGCCCGTGGCCGGGCCGGCAACCCCGCCCATGCCCTGGCAGCCGCCCAGGAGCAGAATCATCGCCAATACCACGGTCAGGGCCGCAAGATAACGTCTCATGCTAAGCGCTCCCCTCGGCTGTCGCCGTCAAACTGTCCCCCGGTCCTGGGGCGGGTCTGGTTTCCTGGCCAGGGTCCGTCCCGTTCGCCGCCCTGGGCCGGCGCGCGGGCCGCTACCACCAAAGTACCAATTGTGATTAATTATCCTAGCACCATTTCCCAGGTAAAGGCCATCCCCTTGCGGCACCGGACGATTGCCGGCGCCGGCCGGGAAGCCGCCCGGGCCGGGCCTAGAAATTGAGGATGGGCCAGCCGCGGTGCAGGGCCTGGCGCCGCAGGCGGGGGTGGGGATTGACCGCCACGGGATGCCCCACGCAGGCCAGGGCCTCCAGGTCGGAGTGGTGGTCGCCGTAGGCCCAGGAGCTTTGCAGGTCCAGGCCCCGGGCGCGGGCCACCTCGCGCAGCAGGCGGGCCTTCTCGGGGCCATAGGGCCGGCGGTTCTGCAAGGTGCCGCTATAGGCCCCGCCCTCCAGGCCCAACTCGGCGGCCAGGGTGAGATCGGCCCCCAGTTCCCGGGCCAGAAGCTCGGCCAGGGGGCGCAGGGAGCCGGTGAGGAGCACCACCAGGTGGCCGCTTTGGCGGTGGCGCTCCACGGCCTGGCGCCCGGCGGGGCTGATGCCCGGCGCGATCACCTGGCGGAAGCACTCGGCGGCCAGGCGGGCCAGTTCCTGGGGGTCCTTGTGGCGCAAATGATATTTGTTGGAGTGCACCAGGCCCTGGCCCAGCTGGTGAAGGGTGGGGGCCAGAAAGCCCAGGTAGCGCGCCAGGTCCGCCGGCCCCAGATAGCGGCGGCGGATGAGATAGGCGGCGAAGGCGCGCTCCATGGAGCGCGGCCCCACCAGGGTGTGGTCCACGTCAAAGAAGGCGGCGGCGCGGTTCTGGGGGCGCAAGGCTTAAGGCTGCTCCCTGGCCAGGCTGGTGGGATGCCGGCCGGCCAGCCATGGCCGACCGCCCTCATGCGTCTTAATCCATGAGCGCCCTGATGTCCAGAAGCACCGGCACCCCCCGGAGCACGCAGAGCCCTACTGAAAAATATACCAAAAGACGGGTGGCCGCGTCCAACCAGGCGTAGGGATGGCCCACGCCGGTCAGGGCCGCCTCCAGGGCCAGGGCCCCGAAGGCCAGGCCCTTGGCCAGGCCGTAGAGCCCGCGCATGAAGCGGCCGGCCACCAGGAAGCGCCCGGCCGGCGAGCGCATCATGCCGAAGGCGCTGTGGCCCTTGGCCAGGCCGTAGCGCCGGAGCCCGTCCACCACGAAGCTGCGCGTGATGAACAGGATAGGCACCCACACCGGCACCCGCTGCTGGTGGGCAAAGACTATCCACAGCACGTTCTCCACCACGCGGTCGATGGCGATGTCCAGGACGCTGCCCAGGTCGCTGACCTGGTTTTTTTGACGCGCCCAGTAACCGTCAAACCAGTCCATGAGGTAGAGCACCGGCAACAGGGCCAGGGCCGTCCAGGCCGCTGGACCGCCGGGGGCGTAGAGCAGCAACGCCACCAGGACCAGCAACGGCAGGCGCGAAAGCGTGATAAAATTGGCTGTGGACATGCGAGGTGACATGGGCGCCTGCGGGCTCCAGGGAGCGTGAGGCCTCATGAATAGAGGTTAAAGGCAGTCTAGGGCCAGGGGCTGCGGCCTGTCAACCGCGGCGCCGGCGGGGAGGCATGACATGGCTGGGCTGGTGCGGCGGGCGGCGGTGGCGGCCTTGATCCTGGCGGGCCTGGGCCTGGCGGCGCCGGCGGGGGCGCTGACCCCCGAGGAAGTCGTCAAGCTCAAGCAGGCCGGGGTGAGCGACGCCACCATCCAGAAGATGCTGGAGCAGGAGCGCCAGGGCGGGGCCACCCACAACGGTCCCATCACCGAAACCAACGATCAGGTTATCTACCGCGCCGGCCAGGGCAGCGCCGAGGACGCCCAGCGCATGGAGCGCCATGAGCGCCGCAAGGAGCGGCAGAGCATGGAGATGCTGCGGGGGGGCATCATCGTGGACCAGCGTGGCGGCCAGCCCGGGGGTGGGGCGCCTCCCACGGGGCAATGACGGGTCGGTTGGCGCTGTAGCCCCAACCTGCGCTGGCGGCTCCCGTGGCGGGTTGGCTCCCCAAACAGAAAGCCGGGCAAAAACAAGTTATTGCCCGGCCAGGATGCGCTTGGGGAAGGGTGAGGCCTAATTGGCCCTTGACCGTCAGCCCTCCAGGTAGTCGCCGCGATTGAACTTGATGGTTTCCACCTGGGCCGTGGAGGCCACCTCTTGCAGCAGGCCGTAGAGCCCGTCCTGGGGGTCCATGCGCTCCAGGACCTGCCCCAGCCCCCGCGATTCCTGCTCCAGGGACTGCACCAGGCCCGCCACCTTCTTGAGCGGCTGGCTGGGGTCGGCCAGGGACTGGGCGTAGGAGTCCAAAAGGTCCAGGGTGCGCCCGGCCCTTAAGAGCCCCTCGCGCTGCAAGGGGCTGACGGGTGCGGCCTCGCTGACTTGGCTGGCCTGGGCCGCCGGGGCTGTCGGGGCGGCCTGGGACGCCGGGGCGTTGGCCGGCGTGGGGGCGGCCTGGGACGCCTGGGTGGCCTGGTCCAGTATCTTTTGGAAGCTATCGCCTCCCTGGGGCCGGCCGGCCGGGCTGGGCTTGTCCGCCGGGAGAATCTGCCCCGGCTGAATCTGGTCAATCTTGCTCATGGTCTAAATCAGCTCCCTCGGTGCCTGCCTGATGTAAACCCTATCATATTTTGGGGCGCGCCGAAAGTTCGGGCGGCCTGGTGCCATGGCCTTTGACCCTTTATCGGCAGCTCGCCGCCGCCACAAAAGCGAAAAAAACTCCGGCGGCGATTATCCAGGGACGCGGGCCAAGCCTTCCAGGAGCCGGTGGCCGCTGTAGGCCTGGGCCATGACCAGCAGCAATACCAGTAGGTTGGCCAGGCCGTGCAGTAAGGGAAGCCAGCGCCGGGGCCGGGGCCGCCGCGCCAGCATCAGCCCCGAACCCAGGCCCCACAGCGCCAGGGGCAGGATGAGCAGGGCGCCCAGGGCATGGGCGCCGCTGCCCAGCCAGGTGTGCAGGTACAGCCGCCCCATCAGGGTTCCGCCCAGGCCGCCCAGGAGCAGCAGGAGCAGGGCCGCCTGGCCCAGGGCGATGTGGCGGCTGCGGTCGAAGCGCCGGCTCCGCCCCAGGTGCAGGCTGGCCACCCGGGGCCAGGCCAGCACCAGGGCGCAGAGCCCCAGCAGCCAGGCCATCGTTTGCAGCAGGGGGTGCAGGTAGGGCATGGGTGGTCCTTGGGGGGGCCGCCGGCCCCCCCGGCGGGGGTTACTTGATGGCGTGGGCCGCCAGGTAGTCGTTGTCGGCCTTGACGCTATGGCAGGAGATGCAGGCCGCCACCTTGCCGGAGGCCTTGGCCGTGCCGTCAGGGTCGTACAGGGCCCAGAACCAGTCGCCGGCCTCGGGATTGAAGCCCTTGACCTTGTACATCACCACCACCGAGCTCACCTTCTTGTCCTGGCCCATGCCCTCCTTTACGATGATGGAGCCGGCGGGCAGGGGCGCCTTTTTGGCGCTCAGGGCCGAGGCGCTGGCCCATATCTGCGTGAAGGCGCCATGGGGAGACTTGCTGGCCAGCATGCCTTTATGGTCGGGAAACTGGCCCCATTGTTTGTAGGGCGACACCTTGCTGATGTAGTTCCACAGGGCCGTGGCGTCGGCGGCGGGCATATCGCCGGCCGCCAGGGCCGGCAACAGGCCCAAGGCCAGGGCCAGGGCGGCGCCAGCGGCAAGCAGTATCAACTTTTTCATGCCATCCTCCAGATCGAGTTTGGGGAAGTTCTGCCACGGCCTTGGCGGCCTGGCGGCGGTTTGGGATAAGACATGGTGTGTAACTAAAATTCTAAGGCCCTCCCCGCGGGCTTGGCAATGGCTGGACTCCGATAATTATTATCGCCGCGCAAACAGCCCTGGTTGCCCGGCCTGCCCAGGTGCTTATAATGAAAGGTAAGCGCCCCTGGGCGCGCCCCAAAGCAACCACACCCATGATGAGAGGCTGCCATGTCCAAAAAGAAACACATCGAGGTCCACGCCGAATGCCCCGCTTGCGCCTGCGGCGACATCTCCTTCATCCCCCCCGAGAAGCTGCGCGAGAAGTTCATCGGCGACGAGAAGGAGATCGACATCCTGTGTCCCCTGTGCGGCACCAAGCACAAGGGCACCGTGACCGAGAAGGAGGATTAAGGGCCGTAGGCAGCCATAGGCAGGATCCGTCAGGCGATGAGGCAATCGCGGCGAAAGCATTCCAGCCCTGTCCATCCCGCGATTGCTTCGCTTCGCTGGCCATGACCCCCTGAAGCCTGGGCTGCCCGGCGACCCATGAGTCCAGAGGTGGCTGGCAACCCAAGGCTGGAGGATTCACCCCATGCCCAATCGCCTGGCCGGGGAACAGAGCCCCTATCTCTTGCAGCACGCCCACAACCCCGTGGACTGGTTTCCCTGGGGCGAGGAGGCCTTTGCCAAGGCCCGCCAGGAGGACAAGCCGGTTTTTCTGTCCATCGGCTATGCCACCTGCCACTGGTGCCACGTCATGGCTCACGAGTCATTCGAGGACACCCTGGTGGCCAGCGCCATCAACCGCGACTTCGTGGCCATCAAGGTGGATCGCGAGGAGCGGCCCGACCTGGACGCCATCTACATGGGCGTCTGCCAGGCGCTCACCGGCTCCGGCGGCTGGCCACTCACCGTCTTCCTGACCCCCGAGGCCAGGCCCTTCTACGCGGGCACCTATTTCCCGCCGCGCACCATGATGGGCCGTCCCGGGCTCCTGGAGCTTCTGGGCCAGTTCGCGCGCCTGTGGCGCGACGACCGCCAGCGCCTCTTGTCCACCAGCGAGGAGATCACCAAGTCCCTGCAACCCAAGCCGGCCGCCGCCGAGGCCGACCTCGACCTGGCGGTGATGGAAAAGGCCTACTGGCAGCTCTTGCACTCCTTTGACGCCAAGCGCGGCGGCTTTGGCCAGGCGCCCAAGTTCCCCACCCCCCATCACCTGGATTTCCTGCTGCGCTGGCAGGCCCGCGAGGCGGGCGCCCGGGGCTTGGAGATGGTGGAAACCACCTGCGCGGCCATGCGCGCCGGCGGCATCTTCGACCACCTGGGGCTGGGCTTTGCCCGCTACGCGGTGGACGAGCGCTGGCTGGTGCCCCATTTCGAGAAGATGCTCT
>JAKAGJ010000065.1 GCA_021815655.1 Deltaproteobacteria bacterium
TCTCAATGTAAAACCGCTGGGAGGACCGGTGCCCCCGGCCGGGCTTAGCCGGGTCGGTTGGCGCCGCGAAATAGCCGGTCTGCTGGGCTCCCGTGTAAAGGCCAATGTAAAACCGCTGGGAGGACCGGTGCCTCTGGCCGGGCTTAGACGGGTCGGTTGGCGCCGCGAAATAGCCTGCCTGCTGGGCTCCCCTGTAAAGGCTGTCGAGGGGGCCGGAGGGCAGGGCGATCTCCACTCTTATCGTGCAGCCCTAATCGCCGCCTCGGAACCTGGCCAGTATCTTGAGGCTGGCCAGCCTTTCCCGCCAGAAGCGGCGTTCGGCGGTGTCGAGGCCGGCCAGCACGGCGCAGGGTAGCCAGATGATGCCGTAGACCAGCACGGCCAGGAAAAGCCCTAGCCAGGTATGCACCCGCCACTGGCTAAAAAGCGCGGCCAGGGGCAGGGCCGCCAGCAGGCAGGTGCGCGCGGCCCGCCAGGGGCCTTGGCGCCAATAGGTCCCCGGACGCAGCCCCACCTGGCGGCAGGCGAAGGCCGGTATGACCAGGGGGCGGATGCAGAGCATGGAGGCCCCCACCAGGCCGGCCATGGCCTCCATCCCGAAGGCGCGCACCAGGGGCCAGGCCAGGCACAGCACCAGCGACACCTCCGCCAGGTTGACCCAGCCGATGACGCGGTGGCGGCCGATGCCGTAGAGCAGCACCTCGCAGGGGCGCAGGCACATGTACACGCTCATGGGGCCGATAAGCACCAGGGCCACGGTGGCGCTGCGGGCGAAGGCGGGACCCATCCACAGCTGGTAGAAGGGTCGCGCCAGGATCAGCACCCCCAGCCCGATAAAGGAGCCCAGGAGCGAGGCGTAGAGCCCCGCCCGCAGCAAGAGGGCGCGGGCCTCGTCATGGGCGCTCTTGGCCACCAGGGCGGCGTAGCGCGGCTGCACCACCCCCACGCCGGCGTCGATGACGGTGCGCTCCTGGGCCAGCAGGCGTCCTCCCAGCACATATATGGCCACCTGGGCCGGGTTCAGCAGGACGCCCAGCAGCAGGATGGGGGCCTGTTGCAAGGCGGTGTTGCCCATGGTGACCAGGCACATGTCCAGGCCGTATTTCATCAGCCCGAAGGCCCGCTCCTTGTTCCAGCCCGGCCGGGGCAGGCGCCCCAAGGGCCAGAGTTTGCGGCTGAAGATAAAAAGGCAGGCGAAGACGGTCAGCCCCACCCAGAACTGTATCTGCCCCATGGTCAACAGCCCGCCGCCCAGGGGCAACAGCGCCATCATCAGGCCCAAACGGCCCAGATCGGCAAGGGCCTCGGCCGAATAGACCTGGTAGTGGTACTCCTTGGAAACCAGGATGGCCTCGTAGACGCGCATGGGAAAGCCCATGGCCGTCACCACGGCCATGAGCAGCAGGGCCCAGTGATAGGCCCCCAGGGCCTGGGTCGGCACCTTGTCCCGGTAAAAGCCGCCATAGTGCACGCCGGCGAAGAAAACCAGCACCAGCACCGCCACCAGGCAGTACATGGTCAGGGCCGAGGACAAGGTCTGGCGGGCCTCATTCTCGCGCCCCGTGGCCCGCAGGGTGGCCAGGGTGGTGTTGAGGGCCGGGGCCAGGCCCAGGTCCAGGATGTTGCAGGTGCCGGCCAGGCTAACCAGGATGTTCCACACCCCGTAGGCGTCCTGGCCCAGGTAGCGCACGATGCGCGGGGTGATGGCCAGGGCCAGCAGGGTGGAGAGCATGCTGCCGGCCAGACTGAAGGAGGCGTTGCGCAGGATCATGGCTTGCTTTCGTCGGCTCCTGAAAAAGGCTGTGGCACGGCGGGGACCTAGCCCACGGTCAGGCCAGCAGGCGCTGGTACAGCTCCTCGTAACGCCGGACCATGCCCTGCACGCTGAATTCGTCGCGGGCCCTTTGGCGGGCCGCTTGCCCCAGGCGCTGGCGCAGGCCGGCGTCGCCCAGCACCTGCGACAAGGCGGCCTGCAATTTTTCCACGTCGCGGGGCGGCACCAAAAGCCCCGTCCGCCCCGGCGCCACCAGCTCGCGGTTGCCGCCCACGTCGGTGGCCACCACCGGCAGCCCGGCGCTCATGGCCTCCAGGATGGAGATGGAAAGCCCCTCCAGGTGGGAGGTGAGCGCGAAGACATGCGCCAGGCTCAGTATATCCGGCACGCCCTCGCGCATGCCGGCAAAGATAACCCGGCCGTCCAGGCCAAGATTGGCCGCGGTCTGCCGCAAAAAGGCCCGCTCCTGGCCGTCGCCCACCAGGAGCAGCTTGGCCTGGGGTATCTGGGGCAGCAGGCGGCTGAAGGCCTCCAGGAGCAGGGCGTGATTCTTCTCGCGGGAAAGGCGCGCCACGTTGACGATAACCAGGTCGCCGGGTTCCAGGCCCCATTCGGCGCGCAAGGCCACCAGGCGGGCCTGGTCGGCCGGAGGATGGTCGGTGACCACGCCGTTGTGGATCATGGAGAGCTTGCGGCGGGGGATATGCTCGATGTCCCGGGCCACCTGGAAGGCGTCGTCGGAGACCGCCACGATGGCCCGGCAGCAAAACCCCGCGAAGCGGTTGAGCCACAGCTCCTGCCACTTGTTGTAGTCGTTGCGGCCATGCTTGGTGCTGACCAGGGGCACCCTCGAGAGCCGCGAGGCCAGGGTGGTGTAGAGCAGCGGCCCGATGTTGTGGGAATGGGCCAGGGCGACGCCGTCCTGGCGGTAGGCGCGGGCCAGGCGCAGGGGCAGCGAAAGGTCGATGCCCTCCTGCTTTTTTATCAGGCGCGTGGGCGCTCCGATTTGCTCCAGCTCGTGGCCCCACTCCCCCGGCGCCTCCAGGAAATAGACCATGCAGGGGTAGCCGTCTGCCACCAGGCCCCGCACCAGGTTCAGCACCACGCGCTCCAGGCCGCCGGTGACCAGGCGCAGAACCACCTGGCAGATTTTGGGTTTGGGGGCGCTCAAATGGCCGCGCTTTCCGGCCCTGGCGGCGGCTTGCCCCCATGGCCCCGGCTTGATGGGTCCACGTTTTATGGGCGGGCCTTTACCAGCGGGTCAGCGCCTGGCGGTAGCGCTCAACCATGCCCGCCACCTGGAAGTGCTTGGCCGCGCGTACTGCGCCGGCCTGCCCCAGGCGGGTCGCCTCCTGGGGGTCGGCACAGAGCCTGATTACGGCTCTCGCCAGGGCCTGGGGGTCCTCGGGTGGCACCAGGAGGCCAGTCTGGCCTTCCACCACCGCCTCGGGGATGCCGCCCACGCGGCTGGCCACCACCGGCTTGCCGCAGGCCATGGCCTCCACGAAGACCAGGCTGAAGCCGTCGGCCCTGGGCGGCATGACGAAGATGTCCAGGGCGTTGATCCAGTCCAGCACGTCCTGGCGGTGCCCCACCAGGCTCACCCGGCCCTCCAGGCCCAGGTCCCGGGCCAGGGCCTCCAGACGGGGGCGCTCGGGGCCTTCGCCCACCACGACCAGATGGGCCTTGGGCACCTGTTTTATCACCTCCGGCAAAGAGCGCAACAGCACGTCCAGGGCCTTGGCCGGCTTCAAGGCCCCCACGGCGCCCAGCAGGGTGGCGTCGGCGGACAGACCCAGCCTGGCCCGGCACGGGGCGCCCTGGGGCGCCCGTTGCCGGCACAGCTCCACGTCCACGCCGTTGTAGATCACCTCGGCCTTGGCCAGGGAGATGTGGTTGCGCCGGCAGTAGAAGTCCCGACGCTCGGCGGAGACGAAAACATAGCGGTCGGTGAAGAGGTCCAGGAGCTTGTTGCGCGCCAGGTCCGACCAGTCCCGGTTGTCCACCAGGTGGCCGCGGTGGAAGGTGTAGACCGTGCGCACCCCCGGCAGGGTCTTGGCCGCGGCGAAGGCGTAGAACTGGGAGGCCCCGTCGTGGGCGTGCACCACCTGAACGCCCTCGCGGCGCATCAGCCCGCGCAGGCGGCGCATCAGCGACAAGTCCAGGCCCTGGCCGCCCCAGGCCAGGTCCAGGCAGGGCGCGCCCAGGGCCTTAAGGAACTCCGGGCCGCACTCGCAGGCAGAAATGGTGGCCAGGCGCACCTCCAGGCCGTGTCCCTTGAGCCCGGCCACCAGGTCGGCGATAACCTTGGTCCGCCCTCCCGGGCCCAGGTTGTTGGCCACCTCGAGAACCCGCATGCCGCTTCCTTTCTTCCGTCCGGGGCGCCGGCCTGGCCGTGGTCAGGCCGGCAGGCCGATGGTCACGCGTATCTTGCCGGTGGCGGTCTTCTCCAGCTCCTCCACCAGCACGATGCGCACCTGGAGCCCGGGGAGCACCTTGAGCACCTGCTCCACGATGGCCGCCTCGGTGGCGGGCGGGAAATCGCCGTCAGGCACCACCCGTATGGTGAGGCTGTCGGGGGCGGTCTGCACCACCTGGAAGTGCTTGACCACCGGGAACTCCTTGAGCATGTGCGGAAAGAACACCCCCGTCAGGGGGCGCCCGTCCAGGCCGCGGATGAGGTCCAGGGCGCGGCCATCGATGGAGGCCAGCCTGGGCAGTTGGCGGCCGCAGGGGCAGTCACCCTCCAACCAGGTGGCCAGGTCGCCGTTCCTGTAGCGGATGAAGGGCTGGGCGTAGTTGTGCAGGTCGGTGATCAAAAGCTCGCCGCTTTGCCCCGGGGGGCAGGGGCCATCAGGGCCGGTGATCTCCAGCATCAGGTTCTCGGCCGAAACGTGCAGGCCCTGATGGCTCTCACATTCCATGGCGATGAGCATGAACTCGCGGCTGCCGTAGGACTCGTGGACCGGGCAGCCCAGGGCCTTCTCGATCAGCTCCCGCTGGGGCTCAAAGAGCTTCTCCGCGCCCACCACCACCGCCTCCAGGGGCGAGCGGGGGCGCCAGCCGGTCTTCTGGGCGTAGCGGGCCAGGGTGTCGGCGGAGGTGGTGTAGCACACCAGGTAGCGTGGCCGAAACTCGTCGATGAGCCGCGTCAGCTCGGCCAGGCGATCCTGGCTCAGCTCGAAGTTGCTGAAGTAGCGGGCGCGCAGCAGGCGCCGGTGCAGCTTTTCCTTGGCCTGGTGCAGGGGCGTCTTGGCGTAGATGTCGCGGCTCCAGACAAAGACCGCACGCTTGCCGTTGATGGCCCCGGCCCAGCCGTAGCCCCGCCGGGTCATGGCCATGCGCCACTGGTTGGAGCGGGGGCAGACCCAGAAACGCAGAGGCTCGCCCGTGGAGCCGCCGGTGGCCTTTTTGAAGGACTTGGGCGGCAGGGGGTCGCTGGCAAAGTCCGCGGGGTTGGACATGAGCATGTCGCGGGTCACCACCGGCAGCAGGCTCAAGTCCCGTTTCTCCACGACCTGCTGGGGGCTCAGGCCGGACTGGCTGAAGAAGCGGCGGTAGAAGGGCACCCGGGCCTGGGCGTGTTCCAAGAGGGCGGCCAGCTCGCCCCACTGCCAGTCCAGGAGGGCCTGGCGGGGCAGGTACTGGCTGCGCTCCAGCTGCCGCTTGATGCGGCGGGCCTCCTGGGTCTTGAGGGACTCGTAGCCGGGCTCCAGATAATTGGCCCACAGGAAGGAGTAGAAGGTGTGCTTAGACATGGCGGTCCCCACGAGGTTGAGGCCAGGCCGGCGGCCAGCCGCCGCGCGTCCGGCAGCGGATATCAGGCGCCGGCGCCCTCGGCGGGGTGGGCGCTTGGCGCGAGTGGCCGGTGGCCAGGTGCGGCGAGGTTTCCATGAGCGCGGCGGCTATCTCTGGCTGGCGAACCAGTCCAGGTCGGCCGTGGTGCGGAACAGCCAGTTGTAGCGGCGCTTGGGATTGACCACGTACTCGGGATTGCCGCCGGCCGGGCCGTTCTTGATGTAGCAAAGCTCCATGAAGCGTTTGGCGCTGTAGAGCAGCTCCCGCTGCACCTTGTCCAACTCCAGGTTGCCCCGGCCGTGCTTGCCCAGGAAATACTGGGCGGCCATGACGATCTTCAACACGTCCAGGCTGTGCTGCACGTCCGTGTATTCGCCCACCTCGCGGGTCGTGGGCGGCTGGGAGCTGTATAGGTAGTAGGCGTTGAGCACCGGGATCTTCTCGTTGTACTGCTTCCAGCGGGGCCAGATGTAGGTGCCGTAGCGCACCAGGGAGTCGGCCAGGAGCTCCACCGACTCGGGCACCCGGGGGTCGGCGCTGACCAGGTAGTAGCGCAGCATGGCGTCCACGGCCAGGGCCGACATCCAGGAGCTGCAAATCCAGCCTGGGCCGTTGTTGCCTTCCTCGGCGCCCTGCTTGGAGGTGTGGATCATGCAGCCGTCCTTGGGGGCGCCGGGCAGGGGATGAATCTGGGCGTTGTAGCCGGCCTCGAAGATGTGCCGCGCCCGCGCCAGGAGGGCCTTGTCCCCGGTCAGCTCGTAGGCCACGGTGGCGTTCAACAGGGCGAAGGCCAGGTGGCGCTCGGTCCAGAAGGTCTTGCTGGAGGTGAGCACCGGGTCCCAGGCGTCCAGGAGCTTGAGCACGTGCTGGGAGTCCTTGAGCATGCGCTCGTCACCCGTGAGCCAGTAATTCAGCGCCAGGCACTCCTGATAGCCGTATTTCAGGTCCACGGGGTCATTGGCCCCCAAGAGGGCGAACTTGCCCGTGGGCCCCACCATGGAGCCGTACAGCTCCGCGGTGCGCACGGCCTGGCGCAGAGGGTCCAGGCCGCCCTGGCGGAAGTAGGTGACGAAGAAGGCGCTGGCGCGGTCAAAGAGCCAGCACTCCAGGTCCTTGGTGAACTCGGTGTAGTGCTTGCGCTCCACCCTGGGGTCGAGCTGGTTGGTGGTGGTCAGGAAAAAGTGCCTCATGTAGTGGTCGTAGAATTCCCACTTGGGGTCGGCCCCGGCGGGCAGGATGCGTCCGCGGATGAGGCTCTTGCCCAGCCACTGGTTGGGCAGCACCGCGTAGACCGGGGGCTCCATGGTCAGGGTGCCCATGTAGTCCTTGTCTTCCACGGGCAGCCATTGACGGCGCGCCTCCCAGCTGTCGGGCTCGTTCTCCTTGCGGGGCGTGCCCCAGCGCAGGGTATAGGTGCGGGGCAGGGTGGTGGCGATCAGGTCGCGGAACTGCACCAGTACCACGCGGATGCTGCCGGCGTGGGGCACCGGCTGGGGCCAGGTGGCCAGCACCTTGACATGGATGGGCATCTCCTTGCCGGTATTGTCGTACAGGGAGATGAGCTGGGGGTCGCTGAGACAGCCCGGCGGGAAGGGCACCCCGAAGCTGATGTCCGTGACCCGGTCGGTGGTGCGGGCGTCGGCATAAAGCTCCACCGGCAGTTGCCCGGTGGCTTCCGGCGGGGGGAAGAAACCCAGATAGGCCGGGTCCTGGGCGTCCTGGATATCTGCGGCCCGGGCCGCCGCCGGCCCGCCCGGCAGCGCCCAGAGCAATCCCAGCCACAGGCCCAGGACGGCTGCGGCCCCCAGCCGCCGCCAGCGGCGGGGATGGGGCAAAGAGGTCATCACTTGCCACCCAGGGCGGCCTGCAATTTCATGGCCTCGGCCTTCTCGCGGAAGGAGCCGGGCTGGGACAGGGCCTTCTTCAAGGCCTCCTTGGCCTCGCTGTCGCGCTTGAGCGCCGAGAGCACCGCGGCCATGTGGTATTGGATGGAGGGGTTGTTGGGGGTCTGCTTGGCCGCGTCCTCCAGCTCCTGCAAGGCGCTCTGGTGGGAACCACGGCGGTAGAGCACCCAGCCCATGGTGTCGGTGAGCCTAGGGTCGTTGGGGGCCAGGCGCTTGGCCCGCTGGGCCAGGGGCAGGGCCTCGTTCAGGGCCTTGTCGCCGCCCCGGCGCGCCAGCAGGTAGGCCAGATTGTTCAGGGCCGGCACGAATTCGCCGTTGATGGTCAGGGCCAGGCGGTAGTCCTCCTCGGCCTCGGCCTCGCGCCCCAGCATCTCGCGCACGTCGCCGCGGGCCACCAGGGCCGCCGGGTTCTCGGGGGACAGCTTAAGGGCCTTGTCCAATTGGTTCACCGCGTCCTGGGCCTTGCCCTGGGCCCGGTCCACCGCGGCCAGGCCCACCAGGCTGGTCACCAGGTTGGGGTTGAGCGCCAGGGCGGCCTGGTATTCCTTGCGCGCCAGGTCCGGCTGGTTGGTGACCTGGTACAGATCGCCCAAGAGGTTGTGCACCAGCTCCTTGCGCTGGGTAAGGTCCATCTGGGCCTTGACCCGGGCCACGGCCTGGTCCGCCTGCTTCTCGCTCACCAGCAGGAAGGCCAGGCGCATGAGGGAGTCAAGGTTGTT
>JAKAGJ010000066.1:0-1557 GCA_021815655.1 Deltaproteobacteria bacterium
CTAGGCGTTTTTGGGCGCTGGCGCTTGGGGCGCCGGGCCTTCCGGCCGGGGAGGATCTTCTTGACCCTGGATAAACAAGAATATCCGTCAGCCCGGGAGGGCTGTCAAGTGGTGATTGGGGCTAGGACTCCACCAGGCTGAACAGGGGCTCGGCCTTGACCAATATCTTTTGGGCCTCGGCCTGCATTTGATCCAACAGCGGCGGAGTAAGCGCCAGATCGAAAAACACGGTGGTGGGCAGGCTGACGCCGCGCTCGTCAAAGCCGCAGCCCATGCCGCACTGGATCACCAGGTAATTGGCCAGGCAGACCAGGTTGGCGTAGAGGCGGTTGGGGCTGGCCTTCTGGGGCTGGTGGTGGAAGAAGATGCCACCCTGAATGCTCTCATTGAGGTTCCAGCGCCGAGCGGCCAGGCCGCCCAGGATGGCGTGGTCCACGCCCAGGATCTCTCTCTCTGCGTCGGCGGGGGGCCAGTTCTTGGCCACCACCAGATCGGCGATGCGGGCCATCTCCTCGACCAGGTGCAGGCTAAGGATAAGTTTGCCCACGTCATGCAACAAGGCGGCGGTGTAGACCTCCCCCGGGGCGGGGCAATTCTTCAACTGGGCCAGACGCCGGGCCACCAGGGCGCAGGCCAGGCAGTGGCGCCAGAGCTGGGCGGGGTCGGCCTGGTAGCCGGCCAGGGACTGGTTGAAAAGGGGCATCACCCCGGAGTTGAGGGTTATGTTGACCAGGTTCTCGACGCCTATGCGCATCAGGGCCTGGTCCAGGGTGGCCGCCTTGCGCCCCAGCCCGAAATAGGCCGAGTTGGCCCGGCGCAGCACGTTGGCCGTGACCCCGGCATCCAGGCTCACCACCGCCACCAGTTCAGGGGTGGGAAAATCAGGGTCAGAGGTCAATTCCAGGACCTGGTTCACCACTCCGGGCAGGGCCGGCAGCCTCTCCACGCCCTGCACGATCTTTTTTACCTTGCTCATCTTGTCCATGGACATGTGAACCTCGCGCCGCGCCGATCAGCTTTGTTGCCAGATGACTCATATTAGCATAATTACGTGAAGTTGACCCATGCAAACTCCGGCGGCCGCGCACCAGGCCCCCGGCCAATCCCCACTGGCCCCTCCGCCTTGTCCGGCCCCCCCAAGGCGTTGGCGCCGTCCCGGGGCCTGTGGTAGCATGCCGCCATGTCCAATCACCTATTGGTAATCGGAGGCGGCTTGGCCGGCTGCGAGGCGGCGTTGACCGCCGCCAGCCTGGGGGTGAGCGTGCTCCTCCAGGAGATGAAGCCCCACGCCTATACCCCGGCCCACTCCTCGCCGCTGTTGGGGGAGCTGGTCTGCTCCAACTCCCTGCGCTCCGACGACCCTGGCAGCGCCGTGGGGCTCCTCAAGCTGGAGATGAGCCTCTTGGGTTCCTGGGTGATGCGCGCCGCCCGCCACACCGCCGTGGCCGCCGGCAAGGCCCTGGCCGTGGACCGTGCTGCCTTCGCCGCCTGGCTGGACCAGGCCGTGCGCGGCCACCCCCTCATCGCCCTGGAGAGCGCGGCGCCGACCCGTCTGCC
>JAKAGJ010000066.1:1567-8136 GCA_021815655.1 Deltaproteobacteria bacterium
GACAAGAGCCTTCTGGGCCGACCGCTACGGCGAGGGTCCCGGAGACTACCTCAACTGCCCCCTGGAGAAGCCCCAGTGGCAGGCCTTTTACCAGGCCCTGAGCACGGCGGAGCAGGTGCCGCTCAAGGACTTCGAGAGCCCCCGATTCTTCGAGGGCTGCCTGCCCATCGAGGTGATGGCCGCCCGGGGGGAGAAGACCCTGCTCTTTGGCCCCATGAAGCCGGTGGGCCTGGTGGACCCGGCCACGGGGCGGCGGCCCTACGCCGTGGTGCAGCTGCGCAAGGAGGACCGCGACGGCCGCCTGCTGAACCTGGTGGGCTTTCAGACCAAGCTGACCTACGCCGCCCAGGAGCGGGTCTTCCGCCTCATCCCCGCCCTGGCCACCGCCGAGTTCGCGCGCCTGGGCTCCATCCACCGCAACACCTTTGTGGACGCCCCCCGCCTGCTCACCCCAGACCTGTGCCTCAAGGCCGCGCCCCACATCTACGTGGCCGGACAGCTCTCGGGCGTGGAGGGTTACGTGGAAAGCTCGGCCAGCGGGCTCCTGTGCGGCATGAACGCCGCCCGCCGCACCCTGGGCCAGCCGCCCCTGCTGCCACCGCCCACCACGGCCCTGGGGGGACTGCTGACCCACCTGGGCAACACCGCCAGCAAGGATTTCCAGCCCAGCAACATCAATTTCGGCCTGCTCCCCCCCCTGCCCCAGCGCCTGCCCAAGAAGCAGCGCGGCCTGGAACTGGCTCGGCGCGCCCTGGGCGACCTCCTGGGCTGGATGGCCCAACAGGGACTGGCGCCGGCCATTGAGCCGCCCAGCCTATGATGCAGCGCCCAGCGCCTCCTTGCCCGACCAAGCCGTAGGCCCCGCTAAGCCACCATCATTCCAGAGTTGACCCTCGCTGGCTTCCTGGGGGTAGCTTTTGCCGCTCCAGGGCACCTGACGGTGCCTCACCGGTGCCCGGGGCCATTTTAGCCGGCATAATGGCATGTTAGCTTGACCAGGCTTCATCGGGGTAGCTTTGGGCCTTCCCGACGGGGAGCCCGGTTTCACGATATCCCCGCTCGTGCCCGCCAGGCCGTAGCCCCCCGGCCCCTTCCTCCCGCCTCGCCTGGCGACCGGGGCCTCTTGGTGGCCCCGCCTGCGGCTCCCCACCCTGTCGCGGTGCCCTGTAGCTACCCCTGGCCATAGGAAAAAGGGCCAGATTGAATGACGCTCAGGGGAACTTTGGCGGGGCGCACCGGGGTCGCCGGGAGGACTTTTCCAGGCCAAGTGCTGAGGAATCGCCCTTGGAATTAGCTTCCAGGTGGAGCGTCATTGTTGCCGGCTTGCACCCTGGCCGGGACCGCTTTAAGCGGTGCCCTCCGGGCGGGCATAAGCCGTTTTTCCGGGGCGGGTAGCGTTAGGTCGCGTGCAATTGCCCTGCCCCGCCGGCCGGCATTCAGGCATGAGGCCACCTGGCGCGGAGCGCTCCTAGAGAAGCTCGGCCTCCAGGTCGTAGGCGTGGGCCTTGGTCACCCGGCAGTTG
Organism: Deltaproteobacteria bacterium; assembly: GCA_021815655.1. Taxonomy (GTDB): domain Bacteria; phylum Desulfobacterota; class Desulfarculia; order Desulfarculales; family Desulfarculaceae; genus JACRDC01. The sequence goes on from JAKAGJ010000066.1 coordinate 3,091, forward strand.
GCGATGCTGCCCGGCTGGGCCTGGCCCCCTGTGATGATGACCTCGCCGTCCACCTCCGGGGCCTGCGCCGCCAGGCGCCCCAGGCCCAACAGCTCGCTGTCCGGGTGGGGACCCAGCACCAAAAGCGGCAGCTCCCGCCCCACCAGGGCCTTTAGCCTGGCCCGGCTCACCCGCTTCTGAGCGGCCATGATCTGCCGCCGCCGGGCCTGACCCAGCTTGGCCGGTGGCGCCGCCAGGCGGGCGCTGCGCGTGCCCGCCTCGGGCTGATAGGCGAAGCAGCCCAGGTGGTCGAAGCCGCTCTGCTGTACGAATTCCAGCAGCTCCGTGAACTCTTGTTCACCCTCGCCGGGGTGTCCCACCAGAAGCGTGGTGCGCAAGACCGCGCCGGGCAGAGCCTGGCGAATATGGCGCAAAAGCTGGCGCAGCTCGGCCCCGCCACGGCGGCGGCCCATGGCCTTCAGCACCGGATCGGCGATGTGCTGAAAAGGCAGGTCGAAGTAAGGGAGCACCTTGGGGGTGCTGGCCACGGCCTGGATAAGAGAATTATCCAGGGTATCCGGGCTTAGGTAGAGTAATCTTAGCCACGAGAGTGCACCAATGCTGGCCAGGCTCGGCAGCAGGGCCTCCAGGTTGGAGCCATCCCCGAGGTCGCGGCCATAGGAGCACAGGTCCTGGGCCACCAGGTTGATCTCGCGCACGCCGGCGTCGGCCAGGCGCTGGGCCTCGGCCAAGACGTCTTCCAGAGGGCGCGAGCGGAAGCGCCCCCGGATGCGCGGGATGGTGCAGAATGCGCATTTGTGTTCACAGCCATCGCCCAGGCGCAGATAAGCCCAGCCCGGCCCCGTGGAGAGCGCGCGAGGCGCCGGGTGGCCCAGCACCTCGCGCGGCGTGGACATGGCCAGGCGCCCCGGCGGCGGGGTTCGCAGATGCTCCAGCAGGCGCGGCGTCTCGCCCGGCCCCAGGAGCAAATCCACCTCGGGCAGGCTGCGGGCGAGCTTTTGGCCGTAGCGCCCCACCAGGCAACCCACCACCGCCAGGCGCTGGCCCGGGGCCTTGCCCTCGGCCAACTCCAGGATGGCGGCGATGTTTTCCCGCACCGCCGGCTTGATGAAGCCGCAGGTGTTGACCAGGAGCAGGTCGGCCGGGCCGGGCTGGGCCAGGCCTTGCCAGCCGGCGGCCAGGAGCATGCCCGCCAGGTGCTCGCCCTCCACCTGGTTCTTGGCGCAGCCGAGATTCAACAAATAATAGGTGGGCATCAATTATCCTTGTAGACAAAAACCCGGAGGGCGCGAGTTAATCCCGCCCCTACATTAAAAGCGAAACCGCGGGGCGCGATTGATAATTTCGGGTCCATAACTCCAAGCCTGATTGGGCGCGAGGGCGGGCCTTGCCCCCGCCCGTTTCTCTTGTGCGGGTGTTGGCCTTCAATCTCCGAAGCTCATTATCACCCGCTGATCCATAAGGTACAGCACCACCAGGTTGAAGGCCAAGCCGGCCAGCACCAGGGCCGCCTGGCGCCAGGCCGAGGGCTCAGGGCGGATGGCCTTGGCGTGGTCGGCGGCCTGCCAGCCGCGGCCGCCGCGCAGCAGGCTCAAGGAGTTCATGGCCACGTAGCACTCCACGGCGAAGAAGGGGAAGCCCAGGTATCCGGCCAGCGGCATGGCAAAAAGCTTGGGCTCACCCAGCCAGGGCAGGGTGTACACCCAGCGGGCGCTGGAGAGCATGTTCTGGGACTCCCACAAGAGGCCGCAGACCAGCCCGGCCAGGAGCAGGCGCAAGAGGTTGCCCATCTCCCCCCGCTGCCAGTCGGCCATGAGGCTGGGGGCGCCCTGACGGTGGTTCAAGGGCTCCAGCAGGAAGAACAGCGCCCCCCACACCAGGGGGAAGAACAGCCGCGGCCAGGTCAGGGGCAGCAGCAGCATGAGCGCGCCAGTGACGTAAAACCAGAGATACCAGGCCGGCGGCGCGCCCGCCGCTGGGGGCACACGGGCCGCTCGCGGTGGTGGCGCCAGCCGCTCTGGCTGGCTCTCGTGGCCAGGCCCTTGGCCAGGGCCGCCCGCTCCCAGGGGGCGCACGGTGACCCTTTTGAGCACCCCCCAGGCGGTGAGCAGCTCATAGGTGACCAGTACCCCGGGCAGCACCGTGGCAAAGGCCGCGTGGGCCCCCAGCCAGCGCAGCCAGGTCACGCGCTCCACCCCCTCGTAGTGCCAATTATGGAGCGCCGCCAGATTGACCAGCTCGAAGAAGAACCAGAAGCAGGTGGAGGCGCCGGCCATGGCCGCGAAGGCGTTTTGCCGGTCCCAGAGCAGGGAGTTCCTGGCGCGGGCCTTGACCAGGCCGTCGGCCAGGATGATGTAGCCCCACCAGGCCAGATGGTAATACCACAGCCGCGCCCAGACCTCGCCGGTCAGGGAGTTGTAGACCGCCAGCACCCAGATGGCCAGCCCCACCAGACCATGACCAAAAAGCCGATTGCCCATAAGCCGATTATATCCGGCCTCGCCGGCGCTTACCGCCTGTATTGCCGGAGGGTTGCCCCTCGGCGCTCCGCCTTAACATTGACTTGCAATTTCCGGGTATTAGGTCATAATTCATCAGTTGAGCACCATACCTCGGCCAAGGAAAAATCATGACCCCCGACCAAAGCAGCTATACCGCGGATAAGATCAAGGTTCTCGAAGGCCTGGACGCTGTGCGCAAGCGCCCGGCCATGTACATAGGCTCCACCGGCGTGGACGGCCTGCACCACCTGGTCTACGAGGTGGTGGACAACAGCATCGACGAGGCCATGGCCGGCTACTGCACCAACGTCAAGGTGGTCATCCACACCGACAACTCCGTGAGCGTCACCGACGACGGCCGCGGCATCCCCGTGGACATGCACTCCACCGAAAAGGTCCCGGCCCTGCAGGTGGTCATGACCAAGCTGCACGCCGGCGGCAAGTTCGACGACAAGGCCTACAAGGTGGCCGGCGGCCTGCACGGCGTGGGCGTCAGCGTGGTCAACGCCCTGTCCTCCTGGCTTGAGGTCGAGGTCAGCCGCGACAACAAAGTCTATGCCCAGCGCTACCAGCAGGGCAAGCCCATGGACGAGTTGCAGGAGATAGGCAAGTCCAAGAAGACCGGCACCAAGGTCACCTTCCTGGCCGACCCTGCCATCTTCGAGACGGCGGAGTACTCCTTCGACGTGCTGGCCGGGCGGCTGCGCGAGCTAAGCTTCCTCAACCGCGGCCTGTCCATCCAGCTCATCGACGAGCGCACCGACAAAGAGGCCAACTTCTTCTACAAGGGCGGCATCAGCGAGTTCGTGGACTACATCAGCCGCAAGAGCCAGCCCCTGCACCCCAAGCCGATCTATCTCTCGGGCGAGAAGGACGCCGTGCAGGTGGAAATCGCTTTACGCTACACCGACTCCTACAACGAGCGCCTGTTCTCCTTCGCCAACAACATCAACACCCGCGAGGGCGGCACCCACCTCACCGGCTTCAAGGCGGCGCTGACCCGCACGCTCAACACCTATATCGGCCAGAACTTCCCCAAGCTCAAAAGCCTGCCCTCCGGCGACGACGTGCGCGAGGGCCTGGCCGGGGTCATCAGCGTCAAGTTGCCCCAGCCCCAGTTCGAGGGGCAGACCAAGATGAAGCTGGGCAACTCCGAGGTCAAGGGCCTGGTGGAGCAGATCGTCAACGACCAGCTCTCCACCTTCTTCGAGGAAAACCCGCCCGTGGCCCGCAAGGTGGTGGAGAAGGTCACCGAGGCGGCGCGCGCCCGCGAGGCGGCCAAGAAGGCCCGCGAGCTGGTGCGGCGCAAGGGTGTGCTTTCCGAGCACAGCCTGCCCGGCAAGCTGGCCGACTGCTCGGCCCGCGACCCCGAGGCCGCCGAGCTGTTCCTGGTCGAGGGCGACAGCGCCGGAGGCAGCGCCAAGCAGGCCCGCGACCGCCGCTTCCAGGCCATCCTGCCCCTGCGCGGCAAGATCCTGAACGTGGAAAAGGCCCGCTTCCACAAGATGCTGGAGAACGCCGAGATACGCACCATGATTACCGCCATGGGCACCGGCATCGGCGAGGAAGACTTCGACTTAAGCAAGCTGCGCTACCACAAGATCGTCATCATGACCGACGCCGACGTGGACGGCAGCCACATCCGCACCCTGCTCCTGACCTTCTTCTTCCGCCAGATGCCCGACCTGGTGGAGCGGGGCTACCTGTACATCGCCCAGCCGCCCCTGTACCGCCTGGCCGACGGCAAGAAGGAGTCCTACGTCAAGGACGAGGTCACCATGCGCAAGCTCCTCCTGGAGCGGGCCTGCGCCGAGCTGACCCTGGAGATACCCGTCACCGAGCAGACCCTGGCCGGCCAGCGCCTGGTCAAGCACATGGAGCTCTTGTCCTCCTACCTGGAAGGCCTGGACCGCCTGAAGCGCCGGGGTTACCCCCTGCCCGCCTTGCAGGTGCTCCTAAAGGCCCGGGTGCGCGGCAAGAACTTCTTCGCCGACCCCGAGAAGATCCACGCCCTGGAGCAGTTCCTGGTGGACCAGGGCCTGGTGGTGGATGGCGTCAGCCAGGACGAGGAGCACAGCCTGCACGAGGTGGCGGTGACCTGCCTGGGCGAGACCAAGGAGAGCGCCGTCTTGAACTGGGCCCTGGTCAGCAGCGCCGACTACGCCCGCCTGTCCCTGTTGCACGATCAGCTGGCCGGCAGCGAGCAGGGGCCCTTCACGGTGCGCAAGAACGGCGGCGCGCAGGAGATACAGGACGCCGAGTCCCTGCTCAAGCGCCTCATGGAGGCCGGGGCCAAGGGCCTGCATTTGCAGCGCTACAAGGGCCTGGGCGAGATGAACCCCGAGCAGCTCTGGCAGACCACCATGGACCCCGAGAAGCGCACCCTTTTGCAGGTGCGCGTGGAGGACATGGTGGCCGCCGACCTGATGTTCCAGACGCTGATGGGCGACGAGGTGGAGCCCAGGCGCGACTTCATCATCGAAAACGCCCTGGACGTGCGGGCCCTGGACATCTAGGCCCGGTGCCCTGGGCTGGGCTTACAGGG
>JAKAGJ010000067.1:0-1786 GCA_021815655.1 Deltaproteobacteria bacterium
CGCGCCCGCCGGGGCGGCCTTGCCCGAAAGGTGCAGCCGCACCGCGAACTGGCCCTCGGGCAGGGGGCTGTCCAGCCAGAGCCTCAGGTGCCCGCCGGGTCGCCCGCGCTGGCGCAGATAGGAGCCATGATAATCCTCGCCGGAGATGGGCACCTCCTGCCCCTCGGACTGGCACAGGGGGCCTTGCACCAGATAGGAGCGCGACAGGGCCTGGCGCAGAAGCTGCCCGTGGTAGCCGGTGAACTGGCTGAAGCGGGCCAGCCAGTCCCCTGACGCCCCCGCGGACTCCCCGGAGGCCAGGGCCTGGTAGGTGCGGGCCGGCTCGCCGTCGGCCTCGGCCAGGCTGGCCAGGGTGCGGGTGGCATCTTCCCACTGACCCAGGCGGGCCTGCGCCCCGGCCAAGAGCGCCAGGGCGTCGAAGCCCCCGCCCTGCTCCTGGATGGCCCGCCGCAAAAGCTGGGCGGCGCGGGAAAAAAGGCCCTGCTCCAGGGCGCGGCGCCCCAGGAGCAAGGGATCCCAGTCCAGACGGGCCAACAGGCCGCCGCCCCGGCGCAGGGCCACGCGCACCGGATGAAAACCTCGGCTCATCGGCGGCCAGTTCAGGGGCTTCAGGGGCAGTTCCAGCTCCTGGCCGGGGTAGAGGGTGAGGAGTTGGCGGGCCAGGAGCCCTTGGCCCACCTCCACCACCGCCAGGTCCTGTCCCTGGTTTTGCAATTCCAGGCCCATCTCGCCCAAGGGCTCCAGGCCGCGCAGCACCCACTGGCTAAGGCCTCCCGGCTTGAGCCACATGGCGTTCTCGCCCCGGCTGTAGGCGGGATGATCGGTGTAGACCACGGCATAGCCCCGGTCCTGGCCCACGCCTGGCCGCCATAGGGCCATGGGCTGGCGCACCGCTGCCGGCGCCCGGCTGGCGTAAACCTCCACCCCCGGACTGACCCAGCGGGGCAAGCAGGGACCGCCCTCGCCGGATCCCAGGCCCCAGCCGCCGCGCAGGTCGAAGCGCTTGAGCAGCTCATGGCTCCCGGCCCATTGGCGCCAGGCCGGGTCCAGGGAACAGGGGTCGCCGTCACTACCCAGCGTGGATAGCACCACATAGGCCGACTCCTGGCGCCCCCAGTCCGGGGAGAGCTGGCCGGGCGTGGCCGGCAGGGGCTTGGCCCCCGGAAAGAGATTGAGCGGCCCCCGGGGGCCGGCCAGCACCGCCGCCCCTGGAGGCAGGTTGGCCCGCAGCCAGAAACGCGCCGAGGCGAAGGTGTCCTGCTGCCAGAACAGGTAGCTCACCCCCAGGGAACGCCACAAGGGGTTAAGGCACAGCAGGCAGCCCAAGAGGCTCACCCCCACCACCGGCCACCAGCGCCCGGGCAGGCGGCGGCAGGCCACCACCAGGGGCCAGCAGGCCGCCAGCACTGCCACCGGCAGCCAGGCCGCTTGCTGCCCCTCCACCGGCCCCTTGAGCACCGTCAGGCCGGCCAGCAGATACAGGGGCGGGAAAACCATCAGCAGCAGGCGGGGCCATTGCCGCCGCCAGATCATCAGTCCGGCGGCCACCAGCCACAACAGGATCAGTTCCAGGCCCACGGCCCGCCCCAGCATCCCCAGGTAGGCCTGCCAGCGGCCGGACATATAAGCCCCCCAGCCGACGCCGGGTAGGCTGGGGGCGCTGAAGGAGGCGCTGAGCACGTCGCCCACCTCGGGCAGGCGCACCAAAAAGCCCGGATAACCCAGCACTAGGCCCAGGCCCAGCCCGCCCAGGAAGCAGACCGGCCAGTACAGGGCCGCCGCCCTT
>JAKAGJ010000067.1:1796-8134 GCA_021815655.1 Deltaproteobacteria bacterium
AGCCCCGGCTCATGGCGCCGGAGAGCCAGGGCGTAGGCCCCGGCCAGCACCGGCAGCACCAGCACCCCGCTGGCCTTGGTGGTGAGCGTCAGCCCCAGGGCCAGGCCGGCCAGGAGCAGGGCCCTAGGTCCGGGGGCGGCCACCATCTGCCAGGCCGTCCACAGGCACAGCATCACCGCCAGGCCCAGGGGCACGTCCAGGGACAGATAATGGCTCTGGGCCACCAAGAGGGGGCTGACCGCCAGCACCGCCGCGGCTAAAAGCCCCGTGGCCACGCTGTCAAAGAAACGCCGCCCCACCAGATAGGCCACCCAGACCTGCATGCCTCCCAGCAGGGCGGCGGTCAGCCGCCCGGCCAGGCGGGCCGAGATGGCCAATTCGGTGCTGGCGCGCACTTCCCCCAGCCATACCCCCAGCCAGCCGGCCAGGTTGGAGATGGCCCCGCGCACTAGGGCCGCCAGGCTGAAGAAGGCCTGGGTCCAGATGCCATGGTAGGTGGGGTGGCTCCAGGACAGGCCCTCGATCACCTGCCAGGTCCACTCGTCGGGATGGGTGGCCCCGGCCTGGTCCGGCCCCCAGGCCAGGCCCCACAGGCGCAGGCCCCAGCCCAAGAGCAACAGCAGGGTGAGGATGACGCGGCGCGGCAGGATATGGGCGGATATCTTCAAGCACGCTCCCTGGTTGGCCTCGGGCACTGGCTAAGGCTACGGGGCGGGGGGCGCTTCTGTCAAGGCGGCAGGCGAGGGCACGGACGGCGGCGGGGCGGGTAACCCGGCGGGGGGCCGAGGCCAGCCCCCCGCCGGAGAACTAGAACTGACTCTCGATGGCCGAATAGGGGCAGGCCGCGATGCAGGACTCGCAGATGATGCAGTGGCTGGCCTCGAAGATCAGCTCGCGGCTCTGGGGGTCCACGGTCAGCGCCTCGGTGGGGCAGACCGCCGTGCAGGCCGTGCAGTGCACGCAGCGCTCGGGGTAGTAGCGCATCTCCTGCACCAGGGGGTCCGCCTGCAGGCCCACATCCTCCATGTACTCAAAGGCGCGGTCCAGGTCCTTCTTGTCGCCCATGAGCTCCACCACCATGCGGCCGCGCTCGCGGGGGCGCACGGTGGCCCGCAGGATGTTCACTTGCAGGTTGTAATCGCGGATCAAATGATAGGTGACCGGCTCCTGGATGAGCCGGGGCGGAAAGCTGATGACCAGTTTCTTCTTCATCTGCGTGACCTCCCTCAAGCCAGCTCGGCCCCGGGCAGGGGCGCCACGGGCTGGGTCAGGTGGAAGCGTCCGTCCTTGATGCGCTGCTTCAGTTCCAGGGCCACCTCGCGGGCCCGCGCCCGGCTGGCCAGGCAGCCGGTGGGCACCTTCTTGCCCGAAACCTCGATCTGGCCGCTCATCAGCTCGGCCATGGAGACGCGCCCCAGGTCGCCGGGCCGGGCCAGGGGGTAGGCCTCGGAGTAGTCGATGATGGGGTAGGTTATCTCCTCGTCGCTGATGGCCGCCTGGGCCATGACCTGCTCGTCCAGCACCGGGATGGGCAGCCCCAGCCCCACCGCGAGGGTGGCGCCGTAGCCGGTGAAGGAGGCGGCGCGCAGAAAGCGCGGGCTCATCTGCTTGAGGTCGCCGATCAGGGCCAGGGTGGCCGAGGGGGTCAGCGGCAGGCCGTTCTCGGCCCGGGGCGGCGACGGCACGTGCTGGGTGCCCGGCCAGACCACGTAGCCCTCGGCGCCGCCCAGGAAGACGCGGCTGCCCAGCCCCACGGTGCGCAGCTCCGGGTCCTTTAGCAGGGGGCTCAAGGCCCCGGCCGTGGAGTAGTTGGCGTTGCCCAGCCGCGGCCGCAAGACGCCCATGTAGGTGTAGATGGTGCGCTCGCTCAAGTTCACGGCCACGTTGTAGAGCTGGTAGCCGTTGCGGGGGTTGAACAACACGGCGTTGTTGAAGTCCTCGAGGCCCAGCTCGGTGGTGTATTCCTTGCGGGGGTAGCAATCGGTGCCGTAGGCCTGGGCCACCAGCTTGACCTTGCGCCCGCTGAGCAGGTCCTCGATGATGTGGGCGCCACCGTATTTGAACAGGCCGGGGTACACGGCGTTGCGGGGGTCCTCGTCGGGCAGGGCCGAGCAGCCCAAGTACAAATCCGCCGCCGCCCAGCCGGCGTAGACCGGCACGCCGTTGAAGGTCACCCGTCCGCCGCCGCACTTGATCTTGGGGGTGGATTGCTTGATGTTGAAATAGGCCCCCGAGGAGCACATGGGGCCGAAGGTGCCGGTGGTGACCACGTCCACCTCGCGGGCGGCCTGGCTGACGCCCTTTTCCCTCACCAGGCCGATCACCTCCTCGGCGGTGTAAACCACCACCTTGCCAGCCTTAATCTTGGCGTTTATCTCTTCAATGGTCCTGGTCATAACCGGCTCTCCCTGCTATGGCGCGGTGCATCCCGCCGGGCCGGCCCGTCATGGGCCGGCCCGGCCATCCCCGAGGGGGCGGCCGCCGGCGGAACTGTCAAGAGACGCTATTTTGGGGGCTTTACTGGGCCACGGCCAGGCCCGGGGTGGCCGGCGTGCACATTCGGTCCTTCTCGTGCTGCTTTTCCACCATCTCGGCCAGGCTCATGCGGCTTAAGTAGTCCACCAAAAGGCGGCCCATCTCGCCCCAGACCAGGTGCACGGTGCAGCCGCCCACGCGCTCGCAGTAGGTGGCGTCCTGCACGCACTCCACCGGCGCCAAGGGGCCTTCCAGGCTGCGCACGATGTCATAGAGGGAAATCCTGGCCGGGTCCATGGCCAGCATGTAACCCCCGCGCGCGCCGCGCACGCTCTTGACCAAGCCGGCGCCCTTTAGCGGTATGAGAAGTTGCTCCAGGTACTTGGCGGATATTTCCTGACGGATGGCCAGGTCCCGCAGGGGCACCGGGCCCTTGCCGTTGTTCAAGGCCAGCTCCAGCATGGCCCGCACGCCGTAACGTCCTCTGGTGGAAAGCTTCATGAAGTTATCCCGTTGTTTCAGTGAATCGCCATGGTTATCCAGGCCGAGCCCAGGATGTGCTCGTGGTGGGAGAACACCGCCAGCTGCCCTGGGGCCACGGCCCGCTGGGGCTCCTGGAACTTGACCAGGAGCCTCTCGCCTTCCTTTTGAACCTGGCAGTCCACCCCGCGGTGGGCGTAACGCACCCGCACCCGCAGGCTGGCGCCTTGCTCGGGCGGCGCGAACCAGCGCGGGGAGCGGCCCCACAGGCCGCTGCTATAAAGCCCCTCCGGGGGCCCCACCCGCACCGCCGCGCGCTCGCCATCCAAGGCCAGCACATAGGCCGGGCGGCCTAAGGCTACCCCAAGACCCCGGCGCTGGCCAATGGTGAATCTATGTATGCCCTCGTGGCTGGCCAGCACCTGGCCGTCCTGATCCTCCAGGGGTCCCGGCCGCAGCAGGCCATGGGCGGCCATCAGCTCGTCCCAGCCGCCAGGAGGCAAGAAGCAGGCATCCTGACTATCGGGACGCTGGGCCGCGGCCAGCCCGGCCTGCCCGGCCAGCTGGCGCACCTGGGGCTTGCCCAGGCTGCCCAGGGGAAAGAGCAGGTGGCCCAAAAGCTCCGGGGCCAGGCGGGCCAGAAAATAGGCCTGGCTCTTGGCCTGGTCGCCGGCCTCGGCCAGACGGCGTCCCCGGGCGTCTGCCACTATGCGGGCATAATGCCCGGTGGCCAGCCCTTGGCAACCCAGCTCCCGGGCCGCCCGCCACAACAGCGGAAACTTGACCCGGGCGTTGCAGCGGGCGCAGGGATTGGGGGTGATGCCCTGGGCATAGGCCTGCAAGCTGGGCAACACCACCTCTTGGCCGAACTCGTCCCCGGCGGCCACCACCCGATGAGGCACCCCCAGCTGGCGGGCCACCTCCGCGCCGGCGGCCGGGGCCTCGTCGCGCCCCTGCCCCAGGCTCAAGCTCAGGCCCAGGACCTCGTGGCCCTGCTGGCACAATAGCCAGGCCGCCACCGCCGAGTCCACGCCACCGCTCAGAGCCACCGCTAACTTCGCCACCTGTTTCCCTTCCGTTCACCATTCCATACAATGCTAATGGTGATTAAGGTGAATCAAATATATAACCAGGCGCCAGGGCTGTCAACTATTACTCCCCCGTTGGGGAGTATTTAGGTATAATCGCGTTTTTATTATTTTTAAGGCTACAGTGACCGGTCAGGGCGGCCCTGGTACACGGCTGGGCGACGGCCGGCGTGGCAGACTTGGTATTAGTGAAGTATTTGCTCGAATACTTCCAGGGTCTGGCGGGCGCAGCGGTCGAATTGGAAGTGCGGAGCGCGTTGGCGGCCCCGGGCGATGAGTTCCTGGCGGTAGCCCTGGTCGGTCAGCACCAGATCCAAGCCCCGAGCCATGTCCTCGATGTCAAAGGGGTCCACCAGGTGGGCGCCACCGCCGGCCACCTCGGGGCTGCACCCCCGGTTGGAGGTGATAACCGGGCAGCCCGTGGCGAAGGCCTCGGGAACCGGTATGCCGAACCCCTCGTAAATACTGGGGAAGAATAGACAGCTCGCCAGGCGGTACACCTGGGGCATGTCCGAATCGGCCACGAAGCCGGGGAAAAGAATATGCGGCGAAGCCCGGTGGCCCTGGGCAAAGGCCAGATCGTTCTCGAAGCGCCAGCGGTTGAAGCCCACCACCACCAGGGGCAGGTGGTGGCGCTCGTGCACCCGGGCGAATGCTTCAACCAAACGCTCAAAGTTCTTCAAGGGGGTGATGCCGCCCACGAAAAGCACATATCGCTCGGGCAGGCCGTAACGCTGGCGCACCTCGGCCAAAGCCTGGGGGCCGGGGTCAGGGGCGAAGAAGTGGTCGCCACAGCCCTCGTGCACCCACACGGTCTTCGTGGGGTCCGAGCCCACGTAGCGCACGATGTCCTGGGCGGCGGTTGCCGTGGGGGCCAGGATGCGCGCCGCCGCCCGGCAGTACAGGGGCATGAAGGTCTTGAAATAGGCCCGGTCCAGGGGCTTGAACAGCTCGGGGTGCACGAACTGCTCGGGGCGCAGCACCAGCACCCGGGGCTGCTTGGCCCACAGGGGCACGCTGAGCTTGGGGTTGAAGATCAGGTCCAGATCCAGGGCGGCGGCCAGGCGGGGCACCGCCCAGTGGTCCCAGGCGAACTTGCCGGAGGCTGGCAGCAGGTGCTCGCTGAGGTTGGGGCCGGCGTAGGAGCCCAGGTGCTCGGCCGAGGCGTAGAACAGCGCGAAGTGATGCTCCGGGGCCAGGCGCAGGAAGCTTTTCAAGATGTTCTTGGTGTAGGTGACAATGCCGCCCTTTTCACCCAGATGGCGCAGCATGATACCTACGCGCATGAACCCTCCCTTGGTGATTGGACAAGCCCGCAACGGGAGCCGCCAGCGCCGGCCAGCAGGCAACCTCACCCGACCCGGTTAGGCCCTGCCGGGGGCACCCGGCCCGCGGTCCCGTGGCGCGCGGCGCATACCCCTGGCCACGTCGCGCTTTTGCTCACGTTCCTTGATGGACTGGCGCTTGTCATAGAGCTTCTTGCCCTTGGCCAGGGCCAACTCCACCTTGGCCAGGCCGTTCTTGAAGTAGATGGCCAGGGGGATGAGGCTGTAGCCCTGTTCGGCCAGCTTGGATTCCAGCTTGCGCAGCTCGCGGCGGTGCAACAAGAGCTTGCGGGGACGCTCGGGGTCATGGTTATCGTAGTGGGCATAGGGATAGGCGCTGATGTGGCAGCTTATGAGCCAGGCCTCGCCGTCCTTGATCTTGGCGTAGGCGTCGGTGAGGTTGCCCTTGCCCAGGCGCAGGGACTTGACCTCTGTGCCGCTTAGCACCATGCCGGCCTCCAGCCGATCGCCCAACTCGTAGTTGAAGCGCGCCTTCTTGTTCTTGGCTACGAGCTTTATGCCGTCCGTGGCCATGCCTGGCACCTGTGGCTTTCTGTCCCTGGATGGCCCCGCCGGTGGCGGCCGGGCTTGATACGCTAGCTGACCGGCTGGCCGCCGAAGACCTGGGGGAAGTGGCGCTTGAGTTCGCTGTCCATGAAAGCGCTCACCTCGGCGGCGGTGGGGAAGGTCAAGGCCCGTTGGGCCAGCTCCTGCCAGGTGCCGCGGTGGGTCATGCGCACCATTTGCTTGACCCGGGGGATGCCCAGGGCGTTGAGCGACAGGTAATCCAGCCCCAGGCCCAGAAGCAGGGGCACCGCCCGCTGGTCGCCGGCCATCTCGCCGCACATGGCCACCTTGATGCCCGCCTGGTGCCCGGCCCGCACCACCATCTGGATCATGCGCAGCACCGCCGGATGCAGGGGCTGATAGAGATGGGCCACGTGCTCGTTGACCCGGTCGATGGCCAGGG
>JAKAGJ010000068.1 GCA_021815655.1 Deltaproteobacteria bacterium
AAGGTGATAAAGCCCTTGGTGAGCCTGGAAAAGGCCACCGAGAAGCTGGCCCATGGCGATTTCAGTCCCATCCCCCACACCGGCAAGGTGGAGAGCGAGGTGGACCGCCTGGTGGCGGCCTTCAACCGCATGGCCCAGGAGTTGGAGTCCACCCAGGAGCAGATCATCCATTCGCGCAAGATCGCCTCCCTGGGCACCTTGGTCTCCGGCATCGCCCACGAGCTCAACAACCCCATCAACAACATCATCCTGACCATCGACACCCTACTCGAGAGCGCCAATCTCAGCGAGGAACGGCGCCAGGTGCTCCTGGACGATATTCTCAAGCAGGCCCTGCGCTCCAGCGAGATCGTCAAAAACCTGCTGGATTTCTCGCGGGCCGAGACATCGGTCTTCAAGGAGTTGGACCTGGCCCTGGTGATCCGCGAGACACTGAGCCTGGTGGGCAACCAGGTGGCCCTGTCCAAGGTGAAGGTGCACGACCAGATCGCCGCCAATCTGCCGCTCCTGGTGGGCAACCGCCAGGGGTTGCAGCAGGTCTTCCTCAACCTCATCGTCAACGCCATCCAGGCCATGCCCCAGGGCGGCGACCTGACCATCCGCGCCCGTCAGATCAACCAGAGGGAGGTGGAGGTGCAGGTCCAGGACACCGGCCAGGGCATACCCGAGGAAAACCTGCCGGCCATCTTCGACCCCTTCTTTACCACCAAGGAGGTGGGCAAGGGCACCGGCCTGGGCCTGTCGGTGAGCTACGGGGTGATAAAGAAACACGGCGGCCAGATCCAGGTGGCCAGCAAGCTGGACAAGGGCACCACCTTCACCGTGATCCTGCCGGTGCGCGAAATGGTGGGCAATGCCTAGGCCGGCCCCCTCCATCGCCCTGGTGGAGGACGACCCCACCACCACGGAGAGGCTGCAAGACTGCCTGGCCGGCCGGGGCTACCGGGTCTCGGCCTTTACCGAGGGCGAGACCTTTCTGCGCACCTTGGCCGCCGCGCCCCCGGACCTGCTGGTCACCGACCTCAAGCTGCCGGGCATCAACGGCCTGGAGATACTGCGCCGGGTCAAGGCGGCCCACCCCGATGTGGAGGTGGTGGTGGTCACCGGCCATGGCTCCATCGAGACGGCCATAAAGGCCATCAAGGCCGGGGCCTTTCATTTCCTCACCAAGCCTTTCCGCCTGGAGGAGTTCCGCAACCTGGTGGATCAGGTGATGGAGAAGATACGCCTGCGCCAGGAGGCCGAGGAGTTGCGAGCCTCGCTGCGTCAGCAGATGGGCATGGAAGGCATTATCGGGGCCAGCCCCCAGATGGCCCAGGTCTTCCGCCTGGTGGAGAAGGTGGCCCCCCTGGAATGCCCGGTGCTTATCGAGGGGCAGAGTGGCACGGGCAAGGAGTTGGTGGCCCGGGCCATCCACCGCCTGAGCCCCCGCTCCCCCGGCCCCATGGTCTGTTTCAACTGCGGAGGCTTCAGCGACGGACTGATCGCCAACGAGCTTTTCGGCCATGAGAAGGGCTCCTTCACCGGGGCCTTCAAGGCCAAGAGAGGCCTGCTGGAGGCCGCCGACCACGGCACCGTGCTCCTGGACGAGATCACCGAGATGTCGCCGGACATGCAGGTGAAGCTCCTTAGGGTGCTCCAGGAGCGGCAACTCTACCGGGTGGGCGGCACCCGGCCCATCCACCTGGACCTGCGCGTCCTGGCCGCCTCCAACCGCGACACCAGGGAGGAAGTGAGCCAGGGGCGCTTCCGGGAGGACCTCTACTTCCGCCTCAACGTGGTGACCATCCAGATGCCCCGCCTGGTCGAGCGTGAAGGCGACCTGCCCCTGCTCCTGGAGCACTTTCTGCATCAGTATTGCCAGGCCTATCAGAAAGGCCCCCTGACCTTTTCCCGCCAGGCCCGGGCCTTGCTGGAGGCCTACCACTTTCCGGGCAACGTGCGCGAGTTGGGCAACATCGTGGCCCAGGCCGTGGCCCTGAGCGAGGGGCCGGAGATAATCCCCCGGGACCTGCCACCCTACCTGCACCAAGCGACCCACCCGTCCCCCGCGGCCCTGGGCACCCTGGAGGAGATTGAGGAGGCCCACATCCGCCGCGTGATGGCCGGCGTGGACAACAACCGCAGCGAGGCGGCCAGAATCCTGGGCATGACCCGCACCACGCTATGGCGCAAACTCAAAAAATTCGGCCTGGACTCATAACCGGCCCGGTGCCCCGGGCCCGGTGCCCCGGGCTGGGCATATACGGGTCGATTAACATTGCGTCTCCAAACCAACGCCGCCGGCTCCCGTTGGGGCTGGGGGGCCATGCCGGCTTGGCCCGGTGCCCCGGGCTGGGCATATACGGGTCGATTAACGTTGCGTCTTCAAACCAACGCCGCCGGCTCCCGTTGGGGCTGAGGGGCCGTGCCGGCGGCTGGTTCAGCGTCTCAGGCCCCTCTTGAGCTATTTTGAAACCCGTTTGTTTAAAAATTAAACAGCGCCGGCCCCGCCAATTTCACCCATTTAGCCCCTGAAACTGGCTTGTTAGGTTGTGCTGTTTCAGTATTAAACAAATGCTCCTTGGCCCAGAAGGGGCTTGATATTATAACTATATGATAAAATTATAAATACACTTTAAGGCACGCCATTTGCTCTCTCTTATGGGCGCAGACCAAACCAGCAGGAGGGAACATGTCCTGGTACATCTATCTGCCCATCGCCCACCAAAGCGTGTTTCTGCCCTTGGTGCTCGGCTCGGGCTTCGTGGTGGGTCTTCTGTCCGGCCTGTTCGGGGTGGGCGGGGGCTTTCTCATGACCCCGCTACTAATCATGATCGGCATCCCGCCCACCGTGGCCGCCGCCTCGGATTCCAACCAGATCGTGGCGGCCTCGGCCTCGGGCACCTACGCCCACTACCGGCTGGGCAACGTGGACTTCAAGATGGGGCTCTACCTCCTGGCCGGCGGCGTCATCGGCGGCACCGGCGGCGTGCAGCTCATCAAGTTGCTGCGCCAGGCCGGCGACGCCGATTTCGTCATCCAGATAACCTACGTGGTGATGCTGGGCGTGGTGGGCGGCTACATGCTGGTGGAGAGCCTGCAAAGCCTGCGGGCCTCCAAGGCCCCGGCCCCGGCCGCCCCGGCCCCGGCCCAGGAATCAGCCTACAGCCGACTGCTGGGCGCTCTGCCCTTTCAGACCAACTTCGCCAAATCGGGCATCGTGCTCTCGCCGGTGGTGCCGCTGTTCCTGGGCGCCCTGGTGGGAGTGCTGGCGGCCATCATGGGCGTGGGCGGCGGCTTCATCATGGTGCCGGTGATGGTCTACCTGCTGCGCATGCCCATGCACGTGGTGGTGGGCACCAGCCTGTTCCAGGTGCTGTTCACCTGCGTGGACGTCACCATCATGCAGGCCTGGTCCAATCACACCGTGGACTTCATACTGGCCTTGATACTGCTCTTGGGCTCCACCATCGGGGCCCAGGTGGGGGCCAGGCTTTCCAGCAAACTCAAGGCCGACCAGCTCAAGGTGCTCCTGGCCTGCGTGGTGGTGCTGGTGATGGTCAAGATGCTGGTCAGCCTGCTGCTCACCCCGAGCTCGCTGCTGTCCATCCATGGGGGGCACTAACATGAAACGCCATGCCGTTCTGCCCTTGCTGGGCGCCATCTTGCTGGCCGCCATCTGCGGCCCCCTCTGGGCGGCCGAGCCGGCCGCGGCCCTGCCCTCCGCCGCGGCGGGGGGGATAAAGCTGGAACTCGACCCTCCCTTGATGACCATAGGCTCCTTCTACGCCGGCAAGCCGGTGCGCTTTTCCGGCGAGATCGGGGCCGGCCAAGAGGTATTGTTGGAGATGAGGGGACCCCAGGAGGATGTCACCTTCGACCTCAAGGGCCGGGTGGGGCCTTTCTGGATGAACCGGGGCCTGGTGAAGGTGGAGAACGCCCCCATCCTCTACCTGCTGCTGTTGCCCGCCTCGGCCCCGGCCGCCCCCAACCTCCAGGCCCTGGGACTGGGCACGGCCCATCTCCAGGAGGAGGCCAAGGTGATCTCGCCCGGGCATGATCCCAAGGATATCTTCACCAGCTTCCTGGAGTTCAAGCAGGCGGCCGGGCTGTACCGGCAGGTGCCCGGCGCCATCAGCTACGCCCCCGCCGGCCCGGGCCGCCAGAGCTTCTCCGCCGTCCTGGACTTGCCTTCCTCGCTGACGGCGGGCCAGTACCAGGTGACGGCCACCGTGTTGCAGAACGGCGCTCCCGCCGGTCGCGTGGCCCAGGCCTACCTGGTGGAGGACGAGGCCTTTCTCAAGCTGGTCAAGGACCTGGCCTTTGATCGCGCGCTCCTTTTCGGCGTGCTCTGCGTGCTCATCGCCCTGGTCACCGGCGCGGTCATGGGCGTGCTCTTCAAGGGAGGCAAGGGAGGTCATTGATGCCCCGCAACCCCGGCCAAAAGATGGGCTTTTTGCATAAGCTCCTTCCTTGGCGCCGGGGTGAGGTCATCCCCTTCACCGAGATATTCGGCCGCTTCCAGAGCATCCTGCAAAAGAACACCACCGCCATGGAAATAATCGGCGATATGGGCGCCAAACTGGGGGGCGAATTCATCTTCGACAAGAAGTACCTGCGCGACTGCGTGCGCCAGGTGAGCGAGGTGGTGCGCTCCAGCGCCTATGACCTGAACTTCATCACCGCCAACAATTACCTGGAGGTCTACGAGGTACTGGAAAACCTGAGCACCGAGCTGGAGACCGAGCTGGCGGGCAAGATCGTGGTGCACCAGCGCCAGAACATCTACCGCCTGGAAGATATCGGCGACAACATGGATGACGCCGTGGGGCTCAAGGCCTACAATCTTTCCCGCCTGGCCCGCCTGGCCGGGGTGAGGGTGCCGGCCGGCTTCGTGGTGAGCATCGCCGGTTTCCGGGGCTATCTGGCCTACAACAACCTTTTTCAGAAGATCGAAACCCTCATCGAGGACGGCGCCGCCGGCCGGCGCAGCCTGGAGTCGGCCTCCCAGGCCATCCGCCTGGCCATCCTGGGCGGCGACATCCAGCCCGGCCTGCGCCGGGAGATCCTGTCGGCCGCCGAGGGCATATGCGCCGGCAATCCCGAGCGCTGCTACTTCTCGGTGCGCTCCAGCGCCCTGGGCGAGGACGGCGACCTGAGCTTCGCCGGGGTTCACGACTCCTTTCTCAACGTGCCCTTCCGCGAGCTTCTGTCCAGCTACAAGAAGGTCCTGGCCAGCCTGTTCAGCCCCACCAGCCTGGAATACCGCCAGGGCAAGCGCCTGCTGCCCTTGGAGATGGCCATGCCGGTGCTCTACCAGGTCATGGTCAACAGCCGCAGTTCGGGGGTGGTCTTCACCCTGGACCCCGTGGACCCCACGCGCCAAGAGTGCCTTATCAGCGCCTCCTGGGGCCTGGGGCGCATGGTGGTGGAGGACCAGGGCATGGTGGACACCTACCGCGTCTCGCGCCAGGCCCCCCATGTCCTGTTGGAGCAGCGCATCGGCCACAAGGCCAGCATGCTGGCGCCCCTGGAGGCCGGCCCCCCCCGGGAGGTGGCCGCGCCGGCCCAGGACCAGCCTTGCCTCAACCCCGGCCAGGCCGCCGAGCTGGCCGATCTGGCCCTGACCCTGGAGCGCTTCTTCAAGCGCCCCCTGGACATCGAGTGGAGCCTGGACCAGGAGGACGTGCTGTGGCTATTGCAGGCCCGCTCCCTGGGGGTGCAGTCCGGCGGACGCGCCCGCAGCAACCAGCTCAAGGGCCTTTTGGCCGATCACCGCGTGCTTCTGGCCGAGCGGGGGGTGATCGCCTACCGGGGCATCGCCGCCGGCCCGGTGGCCCTGGTGGAGGAGGGCGACGACCTGGGCCTGGTGCCGGCGGGGGCCGTGGTGGTGGCCCGCTACAGTTCGCCCTGGCTGGCCAAGGCCATACCCCGGGCCAGCGCGGTGCTCACCGACGTGGGCAGCACCACCGGCCACCTGGCCACGGTGGCCCGGGAGTTCAGGGTGCCAGCCATCGTGGACATGGGCGAGGCCACCAAGGTGCTCAAGCCGGGCCAGGAGGTCACGGTGGACGCCGAGCGCAATCTGGTCTACCAGGGGCGCATCGAGGAACTGCTGCACAACCAGCTCCTGGAGGCCACGGCCTTTGAGACCACCTACGAGTTTCAGTTGCTGCGCCGGCTCCTGCGCCGCATCAGCCCCCTGACGCTCACCGACCCCGATTCGCCGGAGTTTACCGCCCGCCGTTGCCAGACCCTACACGACGTGATCCGCTTTGTGCACGAGAAGGCGGTGCAGGCCCTGGTGGACGTGGGCAAGGCCCCCTGGAACCTGCAACGGCGAGGTGGCAAGCGGCTAAAGTCCAGCCTGCCCCTGGACCTGGTGCTCATCGACGTGGGGGGGGGGCTGGCCCCGGAGGTGCAGGGCAAGAGCCAGGTTACTCCCGAGCAGGTGGTATCGGCCCCCATGCTGGCCCTGTGGCGGGGGCTCACCTGGCCCCAGGCCTGGAGCACCGAGCCCATACCGGTGGACTTCAAGGGCCTCATGGCCAGCCTGACCCGCATGCGCCCCGCCCAGTTGGACGGCGCGGCCACGGGCATGAACCTGGCCGTGGTGGGCTCCAACTACCTGAACATGAGCCTGCGCGTGGGTTACCATTTCACGGTGGTGGACTCATATCTGGGGCCCATGCCCAACTACAACTATATCTACTTCCGCTTCATGGGCGGGGTTACGGACATCACCCGGCGCTCCCGGCGGGCCGCGCTGCTCTCCGCCATCCTGGAGGAAAGCTCCTTCAAGGTGGAGTCCAAGGGCGACGTGGTGGTGGCGCGGGTCAAGAAGATGAGCCAGGAACGCACCGAGGAACTGCTGGTTCTGTTGGGGCGGCTGATCGGTTTCGCCAGGCAGCTGGACGTGCTCATGAAGGACGATGCGGCCATCGGCCTTTTCTTCGAACAATTCATGGGTCAACAACAAGCCAAGCAAGGGGAACTCTCAAGCCATGGAGAATGACATGGGAAACAATTTGTCGATCTGCCTGCTGGACGACGAGCCCATAGTGGGCGACCGCCTGCGGCCGGAGCTGGAGAACGACGGCTACGAGGTGGAGGTCTTTACCGACAGCGCCAGCGCCATGCAGCGGGTGGAGCAGCGCTGCTTTGACATCGTCATCACCGACCTGAAGATGGAGGGCGCCGACGGCATGGCCTTTCTGGAGCTGGTGCGCGAGAGGTGCCCCGGCAGCCAGGTGATCGTCATCACCGGCTACGCCACCATCGAGACGGCCCGCGAGGCCTTCGTCAAGGGAGCCTACGATTTCATCGCCAAGCCCTTCCGCATAGGCGAGATAAGGGAGGCGGTCAAGAAGGCCCGCAAGAAGCTGGGCAAGAAGACGGTGCAGTAAAGCCCGTAATGGAGATGTAATCATGCTGTCGTCGCTGGTTGCCGTGGACCGCAATCTGGAGTCCAGCTTTGCCCTGCGCATGGCCTGCTGGCTGGGGGGCCGGGTCAGCCCCATCCACGTGGTGGAGAGCCCCGCGCGCGAGATGTCCTTTGGCATCGGCTGGGCGCGCAAATCCTGGGAACAGGACGCCGTGGAACAGGCCCGTTTGGTGGTGGACGAGCTGGTGGAGGCCGAGCGCTATCAGTGCCCGGCCCTGGCCCCCCTCTTGGTGGTGGCGGGCGATCCGGTGCAGCAGATCGCCACGGCGCTGAAGACGCAGGGCCTGGACCTGTTGGTGCTGGGCGTGCCCTTCCGGGGGATGCAGGCCCACGGTCTGGCCCGGCGTTTCAGCCAATACGCCGAAAAGGCGCACCTGGAGATACCGGCCTTGCTGGTGCGTGGGCTGGGGCCCATCAAGCGGGTCAGCGCGCTCACCGACGGCAGCAAGTGGGCCGAGGACGCCCTGGGGCTCTTGGCCCGCTCGGAGCCGGCGGCGGGGCGGGAAATCACTTTGATCGGCATCTCGCCCGGCGAGCATCCCGACCCCTCGGCCGAGGCCCGCGAGCTCACCAGGGGGGCGGCCATTCTGGAAGAAAAAGGCATCCGGCCGGCGGCGGCCAAGGCCTCGGAGATGGGCGAGGAGGCCTTGCTGAAGCGGCTGCGGGATTCCGACCTGGTGGTCTGCCCCCACTTG
>JAKAGJ010000069.1 GCA_021815655.1 Deltaproteobacteria bacterium
ATGGGGCTGACCCTCGCCGGCCTGCGCTTGCCCGGCTACCTGGCGGTCCTGGGGGCCAAGCTGGCCATCTGCCTGATGATATGGCGGGAGTTCCGCGACCGGCGCTATCTGGCCGCCTCGCTGGCCCTGGTGGCGTTCCTGGCCCCCCTCAATGAGCTGGCGCGCCTGGGCACCCTGGACCCGGTGCAACTGTTCATCATCTGCCTCACCCTGCTGGCCCTGCCCTGGGCCGAGGCGCGGGGCGGCTGGGCCTGGCTGTTGGCCGCCCTGGCCGGGGCCCTGACCATCGTCTACAAGCAGGCGGCCCTGTTGTGGCCCTTCCTGCCTCTGGTCTTCATGTACCTCAAGTGGCGGCTGGCCGAGGCCCCGGCCCCCCGCCTGGATCTGCCCCAGGGCCAGCGCCGCCTGCTGGCCCTGCTGCGCCCCTGGCTGGTCTGGCTGCCCTGGGCCGTGCTCTTGGCAAACGCCTTCCTGATATCTTCGCCCTGGGCCGACCGCGCCAGCCTGCTGGCCTGGCCCCTGGGGCTTCTGGCCTATCACGGCCTCTATCTGGCCCTGGGGCTGTTGGCCCTGGAGGGCGGCCGGCCCGGCCGCTGGACCTGGGCCTGGCTGGCCGCCCTGGCCGCCGGGGCCGTCCTGCTCATGCTGGGGGCGGCCCTGATCGGCCCGGGGCCGGCGGCGGTCTGGCTGCGCAACCTTTTCCCCCTGCTGGCCCTGGCCTACTTCCCCCTGCGCGAGGCCATCTTCCGCGAGCGACGCGCCCTCTGGGCCGGCCGGCCGGGGCCCGTGCTCTGGACCCTGGCCAGCCTCGGCCTGGCCGGCGCGGCCTATCTGCTCATCTGGGTGCGACCCCACCTCGACGGCATGCTCTACTTCATCTGGCGCATGTTCGGGGTCTCGGCCCGGCTCCTGCCGCCGGCCTTCGTCAACCAGATACTGGACCACGCCCTGGACCTGTTCAGCGTCACCTGGCGGCTGGAAAACGACCAGATACTCAGCTTCCACGGCCTGTGGCTCTTCGGGCTGATCGGCCTGGCCATGGCCCTTTCGCTGCTCAAGCGCCCCCGGCCCAGCGACGGCGAGGTGCTCTTCATCGCCGGCCTGGGGCTGTGGTTCTTCCAGACCATCTTCTACGACATGATCTGGCATCGTTACTACGGGCTGATCCCCCTGGGATGCTATGGCCTGTGCAAGCTCTTCCACCTGGCCTGGCGCTGGCGCGAGCAAAGGCTGGTGGAGAGCTTCAGCCTGGGCCGGGCCCTGGTCTTCGGTTACGGCATCTATCTGCTCATCGCCCGCTTCCTGCACCCCCTGGCCCACCAGGAGGCGGGCAGGCACTTCCCCCTTGCCCTGGGCCTGGTCCTCCTGGGCATGGGCCTGTTCTGGCTAATCGTGGCCCGCCGGGCGCGGCCGGCCCTGGCCGGCCTGGCTCTCCTGGGGCTGATGTTCCTGCCGCCGGCCCTGGGCCACGCCCACCGCCTGTTCACGGACGTGAGCCACGGCATCCGCGACACCTCCCGGGAACTGGGCCGCCTGGCTGGCGACGCCCGGGTGATCGGCATGTACGAGTACGCCCTCTACAACCGCACCGAGAATGGCTACCTGGGCAACTGGCGGGGCCAGTTCAAACCCGCCGGCTTCCGCTGGGAGGGCCGGCCGGTGGAGTCGCTCCAACAGGCGGTCCAGGCCGACCTGGAGAGCTCGGCCCGGGCGCGGTTGTTCTGGCGGCTGGACCAGTGTTACCCCGGCTTCCTCAAGCGCTGGGAGCTGCCGCCGGACTACGCCCGGCGCTATCACAGCTCCTGGCTGGTCAGCACCCCCGACCGTCCCTGCCCGCGCCACCTGGTGCTGGGGGCCGGCGAGGAGCGGGTCTACATCCACCCGGGCGTGCTGGCCTGGCTGGAGAGCTATGGCCCGGCGCCCTACCAGCCGGCGGGGCCGCCCCTGGATCTGCGCCTCCGGCCGCGCACTGACCAGCCGGGCGTCGAGGGCGTGCTGCGCCTGCCCCGCCTGGGCCCCCGGCCAGCCCCCTAGGCCCACCGCCGGCGCGGGGTGGGGCGCTTTTGCTGGGCCGCGCCCGGCCGGCCGGGCTATCATGGGGCCCAGCAGCCCAACCCACGGAGGATGATGCCGCCATGCGCCGCCCGACCATCACGCTGGCCGCTTGCCTGTGCCTGCTCGCCTGCCTGGCCGCCCAGGCCCTGGCCGCGCCCCTGGACCCCAGGGTCCGGCCGGCCGACTTCGTGGACATTGGCGAGGTCCTGCCCGGGGTGGTGCTGGACATCCGCTACTTCACCCCGCACAACTTCGTGGGGCGGCCCATAAACGGCTACCTGGCCCCCAAGTGCCTGCTCACCCGCCGGGCGGCCCAGGCCCTCAAGGGCGTACAGGCCCAGCTCCTGCCCATGGGCCTGGCGCTCAAGATATACGACTGCTACCGCCCCCAGCGCGCCGTGGACCACTTCGCGGCCTGGGCCCGCGACCTGGGCGACAAGCTGGCCAAGACCGAGTTCTATCCCACGGTGGACAAGGCCGACCTTTTCCCCAAGGGCTACATCGCCCTGAAGTCCGGCCACAGCCGTGGTTCCACGGTGGACCTGACCATCGTGCCCCTGCCCGTCCCCGCCCAGCCGGACTGGGACCCGGCCCGCCAGGTGGAGTGCTTCCGGCCGGCCGCCATGCGCTTCAAGGACAACGGCCTGGACATGGGCGGCGGCTTCGACTGCTTCGGCGAGGTCTCCCACACCGCCAACCCGGCCGTGCCCCCCCAGCAAAGGGCCAACCGCCTGCTGCTCAGGTCGCTGATGGACCACGCCGGCTTCAAGAACCTGGACGAGGAGTGGTGGCACTACACCCTGCGCGACGAGCCCCATCCCGACGCCTACTTCGACTTCCCAGTGCAATGAGCGGCCCGGCCGGCGCATTTGTCCGCCAGGGGGAGCGGTGTTTGTAATATCATGTTTTCGTGAGACCAATCAGCCCGCCTCCAGCGCCGTCCGCGGGTGGGGCGTCAACCCAGCGGGAAAGGCATCCGCATGTTGGCCAAGGGCCTGACCTCCCGCGCCATCCTGATCCTGGCCGTGGTGCTCCTGTTCTCCCTGGCGGGGGTGGCCGTGGTCTGGCTGGTGCGCGACCAGATGCACCGCGAGGCCCTGGACCAGGCCCGCGAGAGGGCCCGCAACCTCCTGGACCGCAACCTGGCCATCCACACCTATTTCAGCCACCAGCTCAAGCCCAAGGTCTTTCAGATCAGCGACAAGTGCATGCCCGCCGACCATTTCGAGCCGGCCTGGATGTCCTCCACCTACGCCGTGCGCGGCATAGACCGGTATTTCGACCAACTGGCCAAGCGGGACTACTACTACAAGGAATGCGCCATCAACGCGCGCAGCCCCCAGAACGAGGCCGACGACTATGAGCGGGCCTTCATCGAACAGATGAAGGCCGACCCCCGGTTGCAGGAGCGCAGCGACCTGCGTCTGCTGGAGGGCCGGCCCTACTTCGTGTTCCTGCGCCGGGGCGAGTCCATGGAGGCCGATTGCCTGCGCTGCCACAGCCAGCCGGACCGGGCCCCCCGCGAGCTTGTGGAGCGCTACGGCCCCCTTCGCAGCTTTGGCCGCAGCCAGGGCGAACTGGTCTCGGCCATATCCATCCGGGTGCCCCTGGCGGCGGCCTATGCCCGCAACAGCCACGTGGTATGGCAGCTCTCGGCCCTGCTCCTGGGGGTGCTGGCCGTGCTGGTCCTGGCCATCTTCCTGCTCAACCGCCACCTCTTCCTGCGCCCCCTGAACTCCCTGCGCGCCCAGGCCGAGGCCATGGGCTCCGGCGGCGGCCACCTGGGCGAGCAGGTGGCCCCGGTCTTCGGCCGGGACTGGGACGAGCTGGTGCGGGCCTTCAACCGCATGTCGGCCAACCTGAAGGCCTCCCAGGACGAGTTGGAGCGGCGGGTGCGCCAGCGCACCGAGGGGCTCAAGGCCACCACCCTGGCCCTGGAGGAGGAGGTGGCCCAGCGCCGGGCGGCCGAGGATGAGAAGGAGAAGCTCATCGCCGAGCTGCGCCAGGCCCTCTCGGAGGTCAAGCAACTCGGCGGGCTCTTGCCCATCTGCGCCCACTGCAAGAAGATCCGGGACGACCAGGGCTACTGGCAACGGCTGGAAACCTACATCCACACCCACACCGACGCCAACTTCAGCCACGGCATCTGCCCGGACTGCATCAAGGAGATCTACCCCGGCCTGGACCTGGACGACCCCGGCAAGCCGCCCCGCCCCTGAGCTGGCCAGCCTCTTGACCAGCCTTCCCGGGAGGTTGCAATCCACCTTCCCGTGCTTACTTTTTTGGTACCCTGGAAGCATGGCGCGCCGAGGGCCCGCGAGGGGCCGCGCGACAAGGCCAAGGGCAAAAGCCCAAGCCGCAGGCTTGGGCCCTTTGCTGCCCATCCGGGGGCCAAGAGGGCAGACAACCCGACATAGGGGAGGATTTATATGCGTTTCGACAAGTTCACGGTGAAGAGCCAGGAGGCGGTGCAGGCGGCCATCTCCCTGGCCGAACGGCGCGGCAACCCCCAGATCGAGCCGGTCCACCTGCTGACGGTGCTGTTGGAGACCAGCCAGGAGATAGCCAAGCCGGTGTTGGGCAAGCTGGGGGCCAGCCCGGAGCGCCTCCTGGAGGATTTGGAGACCCTCCAGCAGAAGCTGCCCCAGGTGAGCGGCATTGCCCAGCAGCCCCAGATTTCGCCAACCACCCTCCAGGTCTTGCAGGCCGCCGAGGCCAGGGCCGAGGCCATGAAGGACGACTTCGTCTCGGTGGAGCACCTCTTGCTGGCCTTGGCCGAGGCCAAGACCCCGGCCGGCGAGGCCCTGCGCGGCGCGGGCGTCACCGCCGAGGCCATCATGGGCGTGCTGAAGGACATCCGGGGCACCCAGCGGGTCACCGACCAGAACCCCGAGGACAAGTACCAGGCCTTGCAGCGCTATGCCCGCGACCTCACCGAGCTGGCCGCCAAGGGCAAGCTGGACCCGGTGATCGGCCGCGACGAGGAGATTCGCCGCACCATCCAGATCTTGAGCCGGCGCACCAAGAACAACCCGGTGCTCATCGGCGAGCCCGGCGTGGGCAAGACGGCCATCGTGGAGGGCCTGGCCCAGCGCATAGTGGCCAAGGACGTGCCCGAGGGCCTCAAGGACAAGCAGGTGGTGAGCCTGGACATGGGCGCGCTCATCGCCGGGGCCAAGTATCGCGGCGAGTTCGAGGACCGCCTCAAGGCGGTGCTCAAGGAAGTCACCGAGGCGGCCGGCCGCATCATCCTGTTCATCGACGAGATGCACACCCTGGTGGGCGCGGGCAAGGCCGAGGGGGCCATGGACGCCGGCAACATGCTCAAGCCGGCCCTGGCGCGCGGTGAACTCAAGTGCGTGGGCGCCACCACCATCAAGGAGTACCGCCAGAACATCGAGAAGGACGCGGCCCTGGAGCGGCGCTTCGCCCCGGTGCTGGTGAGCGAGCCCAGCGTGGAGGACACCATCGCCATCCTGCGCGGGCTCAAGGAGAAGTATGAGGTGCACCACGGGGTGCGGGTGAAGGACTCGGCCCTGGTGGCCGCCGCCACCCTCTCCCAGCGCTACATCACCGACCGCTTCCTGCCCGACAAGGCCATCGACCTGATCGACGAGGCGGCCAGCAAGCTCAAGATAGACATCGACTCCATGCCCGCCGAGCTGGACGGCCTGCAACGGCGCATCATGCAGTTGACCATCGAGGCCGAGGCCTTGAAGAAGGAGACCGACCCGGGCAGCGCCAAGCGCCTGGACAAGGTGCGCCAGGACGTCGCCGAGCTGGGCGAGGAGCGCGACGCCATGCGGCTCAGGTGGCAGCGCGAGAAGGACGCCATCGAGGCCATCCGCGCGGCCAAGGAGAACCTGGACGGCCTGCGCGCCCAGGTGGAGCAGGTGCAGCGCTCCGGCGACTACAACCGCGCCGCCGAGCTGACCTATGGCCAGATACCCCAGACCGAGCGCGAGCTGGCCAGCCGCCAGGAGGAGCTGAAGGCCCTGCAGGGCGAGGGCTCCATGCTGCGCGAGGAGGTGGGGGCCGAGGACGTGGCCGAGGTGGTGGCCAAGTGGACCGGCATCCCGGTCTCCAAGCTGATGGAGGGCGAGCGCGAGAAGCTCCTGACCATGGAGGAGCGCGTCGGCCAGCGGGTGGTGGGGCAGAGGGAGGCCATCATCGCCGTGAGCAACGCGGTGCGCCGCGCCCGCTCCGGGCTCCAGGACCCCAACCGGCCCATCGGCAGCTTCATCTTCATGGGCCCCACCGGCGTGGGCAAGACCGAGCTGGCCCGGGCCCTGGCCGAGTTCATGTTCGACGACGAGCAGGCCTTGATCCGCCTGGACATGAGCGAGTTCATGGAAAAGCACGCGGTCAGCCGGCTGATCGGCGCGCCTCCCGGCTACGTGGGCTATGAGGAGGGCGGCTATCTCACCGAGGCGGTGCGCCGCCGGCCCTACAGCGTGGTGCTCTTCGACGAGATCGAGAAGGCCCACCCCGACGTGTTCAACGCCCTGTTGCAGATACTGGACGATGGGCGGCTCACCGACGGCCAGGGCCGCACGGTGGACTTCAAGAACACCATCATCATAATGACCAGCAACATCGGCAGCCAGTTCATCCAGGAGCTGGCCACCCCAGACAAGCGCGCCGAGATGGAGGAGCTGGTGCTCAGCGCCCTGCGCGCCCACTTCAAGCCCGAGTTCCTGAACCGGGTGGACAACGTGGTGATCTTCCACTCCCTGGACCGCCAGCACATCGGCCGCATCGTGGAGATCCAGATGGCGCGGCTGAACAAGCTGCTGGCCCAGCGCGGGCTGGGTCTCACTCTTTCCGACCAGGCCATCGACTTCCTGGCCGACGTGGGCTTCGATCCGGTCTATGGCGCGCGGCCCCTGAAGCGGGCCATCCAGCAGCACCTCCAGGACGCCCTGGCCGTGAAGATACTGGACGGCAGCTTCGCCGACGGCGACCAGATCCTGGCCGAGGTGGAGGGCGACCGCATCGTGTTCAGCAAGAAGTAGGCGCTGGTCGCGCCCGCCGGATCATCGGATTGGGGCCTCCACCTCATTTTGACTGATTTCGCTGTGAGATGGGCCGGCTCTTGCTATAATTGATCCGCGTGGCCCCCTGGCCGGGGGCCGGGAACCCTCAACCCATTTCCAATAGCCAAAAAGAGAGACCCGACATGACCGGCAGACCACGTTTCCGCGCGATCTGTGCCCTGGTCCTTCTCGCCTTGTTCACCCTGGGCATCAGCGCCGAGGCCTGGGCCCGGGTGGGAGGCGGCCGCACGAGCGGCAGCTCCGGCAGCCGCACCGTCACCCGGCCCAGCGGCCCCACCAGCAGCCCCACGCGGCCCAGCCAGAACTTCCAGCAGCAGGCCCGGCCGACCATGCCCCAGTCCGCGCCCGGCGGCTTCATGCGCAGCCTGGCCGGCGGCCTGCTGGGCGGCTTCTTGGGGGCCATGCTCTTCCGGGGCGTGGCCGGGGCAGGCGGCGCGGGCGGCTTCGGCTCTGCCGGCCTGGGCCTGATGGACATCCTGCTCATCGGGCTGCTGCTCTATCTGGGCTACCGCTTCTTCGTCAAGCGCCGCCAGCGCCAGGAACAGGCCCAGGGCCAGACCTATTACCAGGACCAGGCCAGCCAGTGGCAGGACCAGGCCGACGGCCAGGGCTATCCGCCCCCGCCTCCGCCGGGCCATGCCCCCGACCCGGGTCAGGACCTGTCGGAAGGGCTGGGGCACATCCGGGCCATGGAGCCCAACTTCGACCCGGACTTCTTCCGTGACCGGGCCATGGACGCCTTCTTCATGCTCCAGGCCGCCCACGGCCAGCGCGACCTGGCCAGCGTGCGCGACCTCCTGACCGACGAGATGTGGCGGGTGCTCTCCGAGGACGTGGCCCGGCTCAAGTCCCAGGGGCGCATCAACCGCCTGGAGAACATCGCCGTGCGCTCGGTGGACATGGTGCAGGCCTGGCAGGAGCAGGGCCAGGACTACATCGTGGTGCGCTACCAGGCCAACCTGCTGGACTACGTGGTGGATGACAAGAGCGGCCAGGTGCTGGAGGGC
>JAKAGJ010000070.1 GCA_021815655.1 Deltaproteobacteria bacterium
TCTGCCCATGAGCGGCAAGCTGCGCAACCGCTCCGCCGAGGAGGTCATGATTAAGGAACTGATGCTGCACGGCGTGCTGGGCATCGCCCGGGGCGACAACCCCCGGGTGCTGGAGCAAAAGCTGCACAGCTTCGTGCCGGCCTCCCTGCGCATCTCGGCCTTCGACTAGGACAGGCCCATGCCCCGATTCCGTTCCCCCAGCGGCGGCGAGACCAGCGGCGTGGTGGTGACCTACACCGCGCTGTTCTTGCTGCTCTTGACCTTTTTCATCCTGCTCAACTCCATGGGGCGGGTGGAGGAGTCGCGCCTGCGGGCGGCCCTGCGCTCGCTGCAAACCAGCTTCGGCCCCCACCGGGGCCGCGCCGGCGGGCCGGGGTTGGTGGCCCCGGTCAGCCCCGTGGAGCAGGACTACCTGTCCCTGCGCGGCCTGGCCGAGCAGGAGGACCTGGGCCGTGACATAGTGATGCTGCGCTCGGGCAGCCTGCGCACCGTG
Organism: Deltaproteobacteria bacterium; assembly: GCA_021815655.1. GTDB lineage: Bacteria > Desulfobacterota > Desulfarculia > Desulfarculales > Desulfarculaceae > JACRDC01. The sequence goes on from JAKAGJ010000070.1 coordinate 494, forward strand.
GTGCTCAGCGGGGGGCTACTCTTTGGCGGCGGCGAGGAGCTTACTCCCAAGGCCCAGGAGTTCTTGACCAAGGTGGCCGAGGTCCTCAAGGAGGGCAGCTATCCACTGAGCATCATCGGCCATGTGGATCAGGAGGCCCTGGACGCCGCCCCAGGGCAGGACGAATTCACCCTTAGCGGGCGGCGGGCGCTTACGGTGCTGCGCCTCCTGGTGCAAAAAGGCCTGGACCCCGGCCGCCTGGCCGCCTTCGGCCAGGGCGTTCAGCACCCCCTGCTGCCGGCCAGCGACCCTCGCCACCGTCAGTTCAACAACCGCGTGGACCTGGTGCTGGACGCCCGCGACCAGGACGCCGACCAACTGCCCTCCGCCGCCAGCCAGCCAAAGTCCCAGTTCCGGGGCTTTGTCTTTGACCTGTTGCCCCAGCAGGCGCCCCCGGAGGGACCCCGCCCCGGAGCGCCGGAGGGGCAGGGTGAGTAGGATGGGGCGCCGGCGGCCCCCGCAGCCGGCCCAAAACCCCCTGGGGTGGATGTTCACCTTCAGCGACGTGGTCACCCTGATCTTCACCTTTTTTGTGATGCTCCTGGCCCTACGCCAGCCCGAGTTGGTCAAGTATCGGGCGGCGTTCGGTGACTTGGCCGGTCCCCCCGCGGCGGCCCCGGCCGGCGCCACGGCCCCCGCGCCCCAGCCGCGGCCGGGTCCGTCCCAAGGCGGTGCCGATGGCGGCCACGGGCAGCCCCTGGGGCCCCTGGCCGTGGAGGGCGGCCCGCCGGCGTCGGCCCCCGAGGCCACCAGCGGCACGGCCTCCCAGGCGGCGGCGGACCTGGATCTGCCCGGCGGTCCCGGAGGATTGCCCAGCGGCGCCCTGCAAGCGGGGGTAAACTTGCGCCAGGAGCCCCGGGGCACGGTCATCACCCTGGCCAACGATCTGCTTTTCGCCCCGGGCAGCGCCTGGCTGCCGCCGGCGGCCAACGCTGAAATACACAAGGTGGCCGGCCTCATCAAGCCCGGCCGCCAGGCCATCAGCGTGGAGGGGCACACCGACGACGCGGACCTGCCGGCGGGCAAGGCCTACCAGGACAACTGGGAGCTTTCCCTGGCCCGGGCCGTGGCCGTGGCCCGCCAGCTCATCGACGCCGAGGGCCTGCCCGCCTCCCGCCTGCGCGTGGCGGCCCTGGCCGGCAGCCGGCCCCTGGTCCCCAACGATTCGCCCGAGCACCGGGCCATGAACCGCCGCACCGAGATCGTGGTTCTCAACCTGGGCGGCTGAAAGGAAGCGACAAATGCCCGAGGAAGAAATCAAGGCTGGCGCCGAGGGCGGCGAGGAGGGCAAGAAGAAGTCCGGGCTCATCAAGCTGATAATCATCGGCGTGGTGGCCCTGGCGGTGCTGGGCGGCGGCGGGTTCGCGGCCTACAAGTTCTTCTTCGCCAAGCCCGCGGCCTCACCGGCCGGCGAGGGCAAGGCCGAGGCCGCCAAGGAGGAAAAGAAGGAGGAGAAGAAGGAGGCCAAAGGCGGCAAGGAAGGCGAGAAGGTGGCCCCGCCCTATGCCCTGGAGCCCTTCATCGTCAACCTGGCCGACCCCGGCGGCAAGCGCTACCTCAAGCTCACCGTGAGCCTGGACGTCAAGGACGAAAAGCTCAAGAAGGAGCTGGACGCGCGCATGCCCCAGATCCGCGACTCCGTCCTGCTGCTCTTGAGCAGCAAGACCTTCGCCGACATCAGCCCGGTCTCGGGCAAGATCAAGCTGCGCAACGAGGTGCTCAAGATCATCAACAACACCCTGGGTGGCGCCGGCCAGGTGCACGCCCTTTACTTCGGGGAGTTCGTCATCCAGTAAGCCCGGCCGTCGGGCGAGGATAGGCCCATGAGCAAGATTCTGAGCCAGGACGAGGTGGATGCCCTCTTAAAGGGCATGAGCGGCGGCGAAATCGAGGTGGAGACCGACACCGGCCCCGGCGCCGACGGGGTGGTGGTCTACGATCTCACCAACCAGGACCGCATCATACGCGGGCGCATGCCCACCCTGGAGATCATCAACGACCGCTTCGCGCGCCTGTTCCGCACCACCTTGAGCAGCGCCCTGCGCAAGATCGTGGACATGACCACCACCAGCGTGGACATGGTCAAGTTCGGCGAGTTCATGCGCAGCCTGCCGGTGCCCACCAGCCTGCACATCTTCAAGATGGACCCCCTGCGCGGGCACGCCATCTTCGTGCTGGAGTCCAAGCTGGTCTTCAACTTGGTGGAGACCTTCTTCGGCGGGGCCGGCGGCGGCGAGGTGAAGATCGAGGGGCGCGACTTCACGGCCATCGAGCAGCAGCTCACCCGCAAGGTGGTGATGATGTCGCTCAAGGACATGGAGCAGGCCTGGAAGCCGGTGCACGAGCTTTCCATGGTCTACCAGCGCACGGAGATCAACCCCCAGTTCGCCTCCATCGTGCCGCCATCCGACGTGGTCATCGTGGTCAAGTTCGAGCTGGAGATGGAGCACACCGCCGGCACCATCACCGTGTGCATCCCCTACTCCACGGTGGAACCCATCCGCTCCAAGCTCTACGCCGGCTTCCAGAGCGACCAGCTGGAGGTGGACCACGAGTGGATGCGCCGCTTCCGCGAACAGCTCAAGGAGTCCCAGGTGGACGTCACCGTGGAGCTGGGGCGGGCCATGGTCAGGAGCGGCGACCTGCTCAAGCTCAAGGTGGGCGACGTGCTGTCCCTGGACAAGGACGTCAACGAGCCCCTGCTGGCCATGGTGGAGGGCGTGCCCAAGTTTCGGGGACGGGCGGGCATGCACCGTGGCAACAAGGCCTTCAAGGTGGAGAGATTCCTGTAGCCCGGGCCGGCCGGGCGGCCGCGCGCCGGCCCCGGCCCAACCCAAGGAGCGAGTCATATGGCCGAAGAATGGGATAACGTACCCGACGCCTCCGGCGGCGGCCTGGAGGAGTTCAGCGAGCCCGGCGATGGCGGGGGCAAGGGCGCCCAGTCCATCGACTTCATCCTGGACATCCCCCTGGAGGTCACCGTGGAGCTGGGGCGCACCTCCATGCTCATCAATGACCTGTTGCAGCTGGGCCAAGGCTCGGTCATCGAGCTTAACAAGCTGGCCGGCGAGCCCCTGGAGATACTGGTCAACCGCAAGCTCATCGCCCGGGGCGAGGTGGTGGTGGTCAACGAGAAGTTCGGCGTGCGCCTGACCGATATCGTCAGCCCCATCGAGCGCGTCAAGTCCCTCGGCTAACCCGGGGCCCGGGTGGGCGGCGTGCCCGCCGCGGGGCATTAACGGGTCGGCGGCGTGCCCGCCGCGGGCATAAACGGGTCGGTTGGCGCCGTGGGATCGCCTGACGCTTTTGGCCCCCGTCGTGGGTTGTGGCGCGGCAAAATCGATGATGGGTCATCGCCAGGCCCCAGGGTGCCCCAGGCAGTCGCGGGACAAATGGTGCGGCGGCTGGGGCCGGTTTCCTGCCTCGGTCGCCAGGTGCGCAAACGGCATTACACAAGGGGAAAACCAATGCACACCCTGCTGAAGGGCCTGGCGGCCGGCCTGGGGGCGGTGGGCTGGGCCGGCTTGGCCCTGGCCCAGGAGACGGCGGCGGCGCCAGCCTTGGCCGAGGGCGGGTTCACCGCGGCCATCGTCAAGATGCTGGCGGCCCTGGCCCTGGTTTTGGCGGTGCTGGTGGGGCTTTACTGGCTCATCCGGCGCTTTCTGCCCGGCCAGGCCCCCGGCCTGGCCGGCGGGGGGGGCCTGCGCCTCATCGGGCGGCTGCCCCTGGGACCCAAGCGCGGCCTGGCCCTGGTGGAGGTGGCCGGGCGGGTGCTGGTCTTGGGGCTCGGAGAGCAAAACATCAGCCTTTTGGCCAGCATAGACGACCCGGACCAGGTGGCCCAGCTCAAGGCGGGGCGTCCGGGCTTTGGCCAGGCCCTCAAGAAGGCCGTGGGCCAGGCCCCGGAGGAAAAGCCATGAAAAGGCCCTGGCTTGGCCTGGCCTTGGGGCTGGCGGTACTGGCCGGCGGGCTCCTGGTGTGGGGCGGCGGCCTGGCCGCCGCCGCCGACGCGCCCCTTAAGCTGCCCTCCATCACCCTGGGCCTGGAGCAGGCCAAGAGCCCGGAGCAGGTCTCCACGGCCTTGCAGGTGGTGCTGCTCTTGACCGTGCTGACCCTGGCCCCGGCCATCCTCATCATGATGACCAGCTTCACGCGCCTGGCCGTGGTCTTTTCCCTGCTGCGCAACGCCCTGGGAACTCAGCAGATTCCCCCCACGCAGATCATCGTGGGCCTGGCGCTCTTTCTCACTTTCTTCATCATGTCCCCGGTCTTCAACCAGATCAACGACAAGGCGCTTACCCCCTTCGTGGATGGCAAGATCAGCCAGCAGCAGTTCCTGGAGGAGGCCGGCAAGCCGCTGAAGGAGTTCATGCTGCGCCAGACCCGCAAGAAGGACCTGGGCCTGTTCATGCACATCGCCGGCGAGGACCGCCCGGCCAACGCCCAGGCCGTGCCCATCACCAGCCTCATACCGGCCTTTGTCATCAGCGAGTTGAAGACCGCCTTCGAGATCGGATTCCTGCTCTACGTGCCTTTTTTGGTCATCGACATGGTTGTGGCCTCAGTCTTGCTTTCCATGGGCATGATGATGCTGCCGCCGGTTATGGTCTCGCTGCCTTTCAAGCTGATGCTCTTCGTGCTGGTCGACGGCTGGTATCTGTTGGTGGGTTCGCTGGTTAAGAGCTTTTACTAAAGGACGGCGACATGGGTGGCCAGGCTGAAACAAGCTCACGGGGGGGGCCGCCGCGGCCCGCCGGGGAGACGAGTAATTGACACCCGAATTCATCGTGGGCTTCGCCAAGAGCGCCGTGGAGATCACCCTGTTGCTGAGCCTGCCCATGCTGGGGCTGGGCATGGTGGTGGGTCTGGTGGTGAGCATCTTCCAGGCCGTGACCCAGATCCAGGAGATGACGCTGACCTTCGTGCCCAAGATTCTGGCGGTGCTGGCGGGGCTGTTGATGTTCGGCCCCTGGATGCTCAACAAGCTCATGGCCTACACCGCCAGCGTGTTCACCAATTTTCCGCAGTACATCCGCTAGGAAAGGGAGAAGGCCCGTGCCCTTTGGCGACCTGAGCCTGGCGCAGATCGCGGGGTTTTTGCTGGTGCTGATCCGCACCGCGGCCCTGATCGCCACGCTGCCCTTCTTCGGCTCGCCCAACGTGCCCGAGATGGTCAAGGCCGGCCTGTCCCTGTCCCTGGCCCTGTTGATAAGCCCGGCGGTGAAGATCGACCCGGCGCTGTTGCCCCGGGACATGTGGCAGCTGGCCTTGCTGGCCGTGGGCGAGCTGATGATCGGCACCATCCTGGGCATGGTGGTGCGCCTGCTCTTGACCTCGGTGCAGATCATGGGGCAGTTGGCCGGCTTTCAGATGGGCTTCTCGGTGGCCAACGTCTTCGACCCCATCGGCGGCGGCCAGGTGGCGGTGGTGGCCCAGTTCTGCTACGTCATGGCCATTCTGGCCTTTTTGGGCGTGGGCGGGCATCTGCACTTCTTCCGCGCCCTGGCCGACAGCTTCAAGGTGGTGCCGCCGGGCGGCTTTACCCTGAGCCGGGGGCTCTTTGAGCAGTTCATGGGGCTCACCACCCAGATGTTCGTCCTGAGCGTCAAGATCGGCGCCCCGGTGGTGGGGGCCCTGCTCTTCACCCAGGTGGCCATGGGCGTGGTGGCCAAGACCGTGCCCCAGATGAACATCCTCATCGTGGGCTTCCCCGTGACCATCACCGTGGGGCTGATCTTCTTGTCGCTGACCCTGGGCATCCTGGTGCCCGTCATGGGCCGGGTCTTCCGCGACCTGGGCCCGGTGCTCGACTCTCTTATGAAGGCGATGTGAGGCCATGTCGGACAAGGGCGCCCAGGACAAGACCGAAAAGCCTACCAGTAGGCGCAGGCAGAAGGCCCGCGAAAAGGGCCAGGTGGCCAAGAGCGCCGAGCTGGCCAGCGTCTCGGTGCTCATGGCCGGCCTGGGCGCGCTGTATCTGTTCGGCGGCTACATATACAACCAGATCAGCGGCATGCTGCGCCATATCCTCTCCACCGCCGCCCAGGTGCACCTGGACAGCGCCGAGATGGGCAATCTGAGCACCACCATCTGGATGTTTTTCTTTCAGGTCATGGCCCCGGTGATGATTGCGGTGGTGGCGGCGGCGCTTCTGGCCAACCTGGCCCAGGTGGGTTTCATCATGTCCGGCCAGCGCCTGATGCCCGATCTCAAGAAGATCAACCCCCTGTCGGGCTTCAAGCGCTGGATCTCCCTGCGTTCCGTGGTCGACATGGTCAAGAACGTCGCCAAGCTGTTCGTGGTGGGCTGGGTGGCCTACCACACGGTGGCCGGCGAGTGGGACATCCTGCCCACCCTCGGCGACACCGACATCATGGCCGCCATGGTCTACGTGGTGGGGGTGTGCTTCCGCATCTTCTGGCGCTGCGTGCTGGCCATGCTGGTGCTGGCCCTCTTGGACTGGGCCTACCAGAAGTACGACTACGAGAAGAACCTGAAGATGAGCAAGCAGGAGGTCAAGGACGAGTACAAGCAGTCCGAGGGCGATCCCATGGTCAAGAGCCGCATCCGCTCCATCCAGCGCGAGGCCACCAAGAAGCGCATGATGGCGGCGGTGCCCCAGGCCGACGTGGTCATCACCAACCCCACCCACTACGCCGTGGCCCTGGCTTACGAGCCCGGCAAGATGGAGGCCCCCCAGGTGGTGGCCAAGGGCATGAACCGCATCGCTCAGAAGATCAAGCAGATAGCCATCGAGGCCGGCGTGCCGCTCATCGAGGATAGGGCCTTGGCCCAGTCCCTGTACAAGCAGGTGGAGGTGGGCGGGTCCATCCCCTACGACCTCTACGAGGCGGTGGCCACCATCCTGGCCCACGTCTACCGCAGCAAGGACCGTCAGCAGGACGTGCTCAGGGCCCAACAGGCCCGGAGCGCGGCAAGGTAAGGAGGCTTTCGCCGTGGCCGAAGCCGTGCAAAGCGCCCCCCGCAAGGGCTTCTCACTGTCCAAGCTGGAGGTGGGCAACATCTCCGAGATAGGCCTGGCCGCCGGGGTGGTGGCCATCCTGGTGGTGATGATCCTGCCCTTGCCCACCTTCCTGCTGGATATCCTGCTGGCCTTCAACATCACCTTCGCCCTGGTGATCCTGCTCACCGGCATGTACACCCTAAAGCCCCTGGACTTTTCGGTCTTCCCCTCGGTGCTCCTGGTCACCACGCTCTTTCGCCTGTCCCTGAACGTGGCCGCCACCCGCCTGGTGCTGCTGCACGGCGACGAGGGCACCGCCGCCGCCGGCCAGGTGATCCGGGCCTTCGGCATGTTCGTGGTGGGTGGCAACTATTTCGTGGGCCTGGTGGTCTTCGTCATCCTGGTCATCATCAATTTCATCGTCATCACCAAGGGCGCCGAGCGCATCGCCGAGGTGAGCGCCCGCTTCACCCTGGACGCCATGCCCGGCAAGCAGATGGCCATCGACGCCGACCTGAACGCCGGGCTCATCGACGAGGACGAGGCCCGCCAGCGCCGCAAGGACATCA
>JAKAGJ010000071.1 GCA_021815655.1 Deltaproteobacteria bacterium
GGCCCCCCGGGGGGCACTGGCCGTGGTGCACGGCTATGGCGAGCACTGCGGCCGCCATGCCGGGGTGGTCGAGCTGGCCAACCGCCTGGGCCTGTGCTGCTACCTCTACGACCAGCGCGGCCACGGACGCTCCAGCGGCCGACGGGGGGCCATCGCCTCTTGGGACGACTACCTGGAGGACTTGGCGGCCTTTCTGGCCTGGGCCGACGGACAACCGGGCGGACCGCCTCGGGCGCTTCTGGGTCACAGCATGGGCGGGCTGGTGGCGGCCTCCTATCTGCTTGAACGCCCCCACGGCCTGCGCCTGCTGATTCTCTCCTCGCCGCTGTTTGCCCTGGCCACGCCCGTGCGGGGCGCTCGCTTGGCCCAGGCCCGGGTGGCCTCGCGGCTGGCGCCCTGGCTCAGCCTGGCCACGGCCATCAAGCCCGAGATGCTCAGCCACGACCCGGAGGTGGTGGCCAACTATGCCAGCGACCCCCTGGTGCACCGGGTGGCCAACGCCCGTTGGTTCACCGAGCAGGACGCGGCCCAGGCGCGCTGTCTGGCCCGGGCCGCCGAGCTGAAGGTGGAGTCGCTGCTGGTGATGTACGGCCAGGAGGACCGCCTGGTGGACCCCGGCGGGGCGGAGCGCTTCTTCCAGGCGGCCACGGTGGCCGACCGCCAGCGCCTGGCCTATGCCGGCCTGCGCCACGAGATATTCAACGAGGTGGAGCGGCAAAAACCGCTCGGAGACCTGGAGCGCTGGCTGGGCCAGCGGATGTGAGGCCATGACCGACGCCTACCTACTGGCCATAGACCAGGGCACCACCAGCAGCCGGGCCATGGTCTTCGACGGCCAGGGCCGGCCCCTGGCCAAGAGCCAGCGCGACCTGCCCCAGATATTTCCGGCCAACGGCTGGGTGGAGCACGACCCGGAGTTCATCTGGACCGACACGGTGGGCGTCTGCCGCCGGGCCCTGGCCAAGGCCGGGATAGGCGCTGGGCAGCTGGCCGGTATCGGCATCACCAACCAGCGCGAGACGACCATCCTTTGGGAGCGGCGGAGCGGCCGTCCCCTGCACAACGCCATCGTTTGGCAGGACCGGCGCACCGCCCAGCTCTGCCGCCGCCTGGCCGCCCAGGGGCTCCAAGCCATGGTCCAGGCCCGCACCGGCCTGCTGATCGACCCCTACTTCTCGGCCAGCAAGCTGGCCTGGCTGTTCAGCCACATCCCCGGGGCCCGCCAGCGCGCCCGGCGGGGCGAGCTGTGCTTCGGCACCGTGGACAGTTGGCTGCTCTTTCGCCTGACCGGCGGCCGGGTCCATGCCACCGACGCCAGCAATGCCAGCCGCACCATGCTCTACAACATCCACACCGGCCAGTGGGACCCCGAGATGCTGGCGCTGTTTGACATCCCGGCCGAGGTGTTGCCCCAGGTGCGCGACAACTGCGCCGACTTCGGCTGGACCACCGAGGGCCTGTTGGGCCGGCCCGTGCCCATACTGGCCATGGCCGGCGATCAGCAGGCCGCCCTGGTGGGCCAGGCCTGCCTGTCGCCGGGGATGATAAAGAGCACCTATGGCACCGGCTGCTTCATGCTGCTCAACTGCGGCGGCCAGGCCACGCCCTCGGCCAACCAGCTCCTGACCACCGTGGCCTATCGCCTGGGCGGGCGCGTCACCTATGCCATCGAAGGCTCCATCTTCGTGGCCGGGGCCGCGGTGCAATGGCTCAGGGACCAACTGGGCCTGATCGGCCAGGCCAGCGAAACCATGGAGTACGCCAAAAGCCTGCCTGACAATGGCGGGGTTTATTTCGTGCCGGCCTTCACCGGCCTGGGCGCGCCCCACTGGGACCCCGAGGCCCGGGGCGGCATCCTGGGGCTGACCCGCGACACCACCCGGGCGCACCTGGCCCGGGCGGCCCTGGAGGCCCAGGCCTATCAGACCCGCGACCTTCTGGAGGCCATGCGCCTGGATTCGGGCCAGGAGATATCCGTGATCCGGGTGGACGGCGGCATGGTGGCCAACGACTGGATGTGCCAGTTCCTGGCCGACCTCACCGGCATCGCCGTGGAGAGGCCGGCCATCAACGAGGCCACGGCCCTGGGCGCGGCGCTCCTGGCGGGCTTCAAGGCCGGGGTATTGACCTCGCTGGCGGAGATAGGCCAGGGCTGGCGGCGCGAGCGGTACTTCGAGCCCGCGCTGGAGCCAGCCCACCGCGAGGAACTCTATGCCGGCTGGCGGCGGGCCGTGCGCCGCCTGATGGGCTGACCGGCTGCTCCCGCCCAGGGCGGGACGGTCATCCGGCAATTGGTCCGGCCATCTGCAAGAGGCCCGCCCGGGGCCCTGGAGCCAGCTGAGCTTTTGCTCAGGCGAATACCATCACTGCACAGCCGGGACTATCTGAGGAGCGGCCGCGACCGGCGGCTGGCTGGCCCGACCCACCGCCGGACCCGGTAGGCCAAGATTCAGCAGGATGACTTCCAGGAAAGCGAGGCTGGCTCCCTGGGTCTGAAGATCGACGCTGGCCACCGCCAACCCCCTACCTCCAGCCTGGGCGTGGGCGCTAAAGGGGACTCGCCGCCGAGGGTAGCTCCAGGCCCTGGCCTGGCCAGCGGCGAATCCGTCCACCCCCCAACCCCGGGTGGGCAGGCCCTAGAGCGTTGTTACCTGTTTTGGGTCAGCTGGTTCTTCAGTTCCAGAAAACCCTTCATGTTGTGCAGGGCATTGATGGCCGATGCCTGCAAGGCGCCGTGTTCGGCCCCGGCGGCCCGCATAAGGGCGCGGGCCGCGCGGATGTCGCTGAGCATGCCCAAGGCGCTGGCGGCAACGCAACGCACGGCCAAGGGCTCCAGGCGGTTTTCCAAGGTGGCGATGAGCGGCTCGGCCGCGGCCGGGTCGCCGATCTTGCCCAAAGCCCGGGCGCTGATTCGGCGCACCGCCTTGTCATCGTCGCCTAGGCGCGCGATTAGGGTCTTGACCGCCCGGGTGTCCCTGGTTTCGCCCAGGGCGTAGATGGACAGCGCCCGCACCTGGGGGCAGGGCGCCTCGGCCAAAGTCAGCAAGGTGTCCTGGTCCACCTGCTCCACCCTGCCCATCAGGCCGGCCTGGTGAGCCCGCTGACAGGCCGCCTGCACCCGCTGGGCCAACGGCCCGGCCAGGGGGACGGCCAGCGCCAGTCCGGACCAGCCCGCCAGCATCAAAAGCCCGCACACCCACACTACGATCCTGCTAAAGGTCTTCATTTCCACCCTCCCTATGCTTTGAGAGACCTTGCCTGGGCCGCCGGCCCTGCGGCGGCCTTACCCATGGTCTCAGCTTAGGGCGGGATAAAAAGGGTGGGTTAGTAGCCATGGCGCACGGAGGGGCATCCTGGCGCGCAACCTGGCTAAGGGATTGGCGCATCCGGCCTTTGCCCGGGCGGGTTCAGCCCTTTAGCCATTCGTCCAAGCTGGTGACACCTTCGCGCAGCGCGTAGCGGATGAGGTCGGCTAGATTGGTAAGCCCCAGTTTTTCCATGAGGTTGCGGCGGTGGGTCTCCACGGTCTTGACCCCGATGTGCAGGCGGTCGGCGATGGTCCTGGTATCGCAGCCCTCGGCCAACAGCTGCAAGACCTCGCGTTCCCTGGGGCTGAGGACCGAGGCGGGGGGGCGCCCGGTTTCCAGGCTCAAGCGGCCCACGAAGCCCCTGACGACCACCTCGGCCACCTGCGGGCTCAGATAGGATTCGCCGTTGGCCACGGTGCGGATCACGGAAACCAGTTCAGCGGCCGCGCAGTCCTTGAGCAGGTAGCCTTTGGCCCCGGCTTCCAGCACGCCGGCCACGTAACGGGGATCGCGGTGCATGGACAGCACCAGGACCCGCGCCCGGGGGGCGTCGGCCAAAATTTGGCGCGTGGCTTCCACGCCGTTGAGTTCGGGCATGGAGATGTCCATCACCACCACCGCCGGCCGCAGGCGGGCGGCCAGGCGCACCGCCTCGCGACCGTTGGCCGCCTCGCCGACCACCTGGATATCCTCCACGCCCTGGAGCAGGGAGAGCAGGCCTTCGCGAAAAATGCGGTGGTCATCCGCAAGAAGCACGCTTATCGCCATGTCACATCCCTCGCTTCTGGTCCGTACTGTCCAGGGGAAGGCGCAAGGTAACGCGAGAGCCCTGGCCGGGCTCTGACTCAATGTCCATGCGCCCGCCCAGCAGGCCGATCCTTTCGCGAATGCTGAACAGGCCCAGTCCGGCCTGCCTGCCGGCCCTGTCCGACTGGCCATCCATGCCCACCCCGTCATCCCCAACCCGCAGCCATATCTCTTGGGTCCCGCCCCACAGGCTGAGCGTTGACCGCGTTGCCTGGGCATGCTTGGCCACATTGAGCAGCAGCTCGGAAGCACAGCGGAATAGGGCGGCGCGGACTTCATCGTCCAGTTGGCAAGGGTCGCCCTGGATTTCCAGGCTCACCTCCAGCCCGAAGCGCTCCCTGGCTTGCTCGGCCAGCCAGGACAGAGCCTCCTTCAAACCCAATTCCCAAAGGGCCGGCGGGCAAAGCTGGGCGGTGAGGGAGCGGGTGTCGGCCAGGGAATGCTTTATCATGGAGATGACCAGTTCGATTTCGGGGAGCAGCTCGGGCGGGCCTTTCTTGGAAAGCTGTTCCAGGCGCAGTTTGCTGGCCAGAAGATACTGGCCCACTCCGTCATGCAGGTTCTGGGCGATGCTGCGGCGCTCGCTCTCCTGCACCCGGATGACCTCCTTGGCCAGGGAGTGAAGCTGGGCCTGCTTCTTCAGCAGGTTGTCTTGGGCCTGCTTGCGCGCCGTGACATCGCGGGCCATGCCCCTGAAGCCCACCGGATTGCCCTTGGCGTCCTTGCGCAGCGCCACCGAGACCTCCACGAAACGATGGCCGCCGTCCTTGCGTATGAAATCCAATTCCAGGGATTCCACAATTTCGTCCGTTTGCAGCACCCTGTTGAAGGTGCGGTAGACATGCCGCGCGGTGGCTTGGCCCATATAGGCCCGGTTATTCAGGCCCGTCATTTCTTCGGACGAATAGCCGGTGATGCGGCAAAGAGCCTGATTGAAGAAGACCAGGTCGCCCTTGAGGTCCACCTCGTAGTAGCCCTCGTGGATGCTGGCCAGAATGGTGCGGTACTTCTCCTCTGAACCGCGGACGGCATCCTCCAGATCGCGGAGATGCAAGGCCACGGCGCCGGCCAGGCACAGCGAGAGCCAGATGGAGGTGACCCAAAGGATGGGCGGGTCCAAGGCCCAGGGATGGTCCATGGCATGGAGGATGTCGTTGGCGCCTCCCACCAGCCAAAAGCCCAACCCCGCCAGGACGGCCCATACCCATTGGGGCCGGTGCCCGCCGGCCCACGGGCTTCGGCGCAAGAGGAAGGCGGCGGAGAAAAACAGGGCCCCCAGGTCCAAGGCGTAAATGAGCGGCTTGACCACCAGCGATTCGGGTCGCAGGGTTTTCCCGTCAAGATGCATTAGCAGCCGTGGCGCCAGCACCAGCGGATGGTCCACGGCCAGCAGTAGCAAGGTCAGCACGCCTGCCGTGGCCACCGCCACGCGCAATATCCCTTTCCATCTTGTTTCGGCCAAGGCGTTGACCAGGTACAACCAGGAGGCCGGCAGCCAGGCCAAGGCCACGAGCATGGTCTGATAGCCGCGGCTGATCCAGGCCTCGCCGGCCTGCATGCCCCAGATGGTCATGCCGAGGAAATAGCAGGTAAGGGTCAGATAAAAGAAGAAGAGCGGTTTTAGGGGATGGTAGCCCGCATAGATGGACCACGTGACCAGGCACAACAGGGCCAAGGCGGAATTAACCGCCAACCCCACAAGTGGACCCAGACAATACCCAGGGAGCGATTCGATGGGCATAAGCTGGGGGCCTTCCCAGGGTAGGTATTTTCAAGGTGGCAGGTTGGGGCGGATTTTGCAATTGAATTATCAAAAGGCTCTATCCGGGTGTTGAAAAACTCCGTCCATGGGCTTTTTTCAACTCGAATTGGCCGAAATCAGTTCGGCCAACTCCCCCAAAAGGCTTAGCTGTAAGAGCCCGCGCTTTTGGGCGGGCCGTCCTGGGCCCGCCAACAGGCTGTTTTGCAGCAGCCTGCCAACTGCCTGGTCCAAACCATGGCCGAAGGCGCTGATGAGGTTCTCTTGATATTGTGGAGGCCCGGACAGGCTCGCATAATGACCCAGGAGGTGTTCCCCGGGAGATCATCGGCGTGGCGTTGGCTGGCAGCTCAAGCTGGAGGAGGTTGGGCTGATGGCGGAGGGTGGCCCGAGCATGGCCCACGCATGCCGAGTTCCGGCAACAAGGGAAAGCGTTTGGGGCCGGTGGAAGAAACTACTGTGTGATTACCGCCGTGGACTTGCTGATCTCAATCGGCTGCCGAGAGGAGGAAATTTTGAGCCTCAAGCGGGAGTAGGTGGTTTTGCGGCGGGCCTGTCCGCGCCAGCCTGACTCCCAATACCGGGGCCAAGACGGTACCCCTGGGAGCGCCGGTCCTGGAGGCGCTGGCGCCGCCGCCGGCCCTGGGGCCCCCCGATCATGGGGGACCTTCACAGCGCCCTTGTCGTTGACCATATAGGGCGTGGGGGTGGCCTGAGCGTGAAGGCGAACCTCCAATTCTTGCGGGCGGTCATGCGCCTCCCCTCATTTGCCAGTTCTTATGGCGGCGTCAGAAACTTGAACGCCTCGGTTTTCTTGAAATTGCCTGTCTGGTCACCGCCCAGGTCGGGGTTGCCGTGGAGGGTGAGCTTGCGGACACCCGAATCCTTCTTGAAATCGATCTGATCAAGTTTCACCCACACAATGCCTGGGCTTGCGGTGCCCTCGAAATAGTAAATTTTATTCTTCTGGTCCGCAACCGTGCGCCAGATTGTGGACGATATGTTTGGCTGGGCGGGCGTGCTGATGCCACGGGGCACGCTGACGTTGCGCATCACGCTGAAAACGGCGGCGACAGCCTCGCGCGGATTGGCGGACTGGACCGCGGCATTGATGTAGAACGACGCGCGGGCGAAGCGATCGGCTGCGCGGTTTGTGCCCGGCAACATGACGGTGCCGCCGATTTGTTTCCAGTATTCGTTCAGCGCCAGTTGTTCACTGTAGATCGGCGAGTTGGTCATGACTTGGCACTGCCTGCCGTGATGGATGACCAGTTTGCCTTTGATGTACTCAAAGATGGCCGAGTCACCCGAGACGTCCGAGATCGAGAAGTGAACGGTACCCTTGCTGCCGTTGGGGGCCATGACGCTGACGACGCGGAACTTTTCCTGGCGCATCGCCGCCACGGCCTCTTCGACCGTGGCGAAATTGTCGAGAAGGTACTGCACCACCGCCCCGGTAACGAGGGTGGGCCGGTCGTCTTTCAGGGGGTATTCCGACTCTGCGAGGTAGAGCATATTTGCGACCAGGCCCTTTTCGTTCATGCCGTCTGCGGTGCCGGCCTCGTAACCCGATGCGATGACGCTGCCATACTTGCTCGTCCATTTCAGAGACTTTTCACCCATGTCACCTTCGCGAGCCATGCCGCGTGGGAATATCCAGAGATTGGACTGCATGTCTTCGAGCCAGTCCATGGTGCGGCCCGTGACGGTCTGGCCCTCCTTGCCAAAATAGACGGCGCGGGTACAGGCCAGTGCCGATTGCACCGAGACGAGCGTCAAAAATGTTAAAAGTAATGTGCTGCATAAAATGCGGAGAAGATGGCTTGTCTTCATGAAATATCCTCCTTGTCGTGATACGTGCCGCCTGACGCTCGAGCGAGTTGGAGCCCCTTCCTTGGACAGCCATCCTGGGGCAACAAGAGAGCGCGCCGGGGTTCAGTAGAGCTTACTGTCTCGATCAGTATATGAGATGAGGCCCTGCGCGGTGAAACAGAAATATTGCCTGTAAAAGCAAACGGTAATCTGTGGGTACAGCGATGGTGTTCCCCTGACGGTCGTCTCCGGCCGCTCGCGCGGTTAGGCAGGCTTCTTGTCCGCCTTGTTTCCAGTCCGCTCCTCACGCTTCATGCCGTCCATGTGTGCCGGGAACGGAGCCCCGCCCCTAGATCGGA
>JAKAGJ010000072.1 GCA_021815655.1 Deltaproteobacteria bacterium
TGCTCACGGCCTACGCCTCGGTGGACTCGGCCATAGAGGCCATGAAGCTTGGGGCCTTCCACTATATCGCCAAGCCCTACAAAATAGACGAGGTGCGGGCCCAGGTGGTCCATGCCCTGGAAAAGACCAGGCTCAAGGAGGAACTGCAGCAGCTGCGCCGCGACCTGAAGGCACACGAGGGGCTGGGACTTATCCTGGGCAAAAATACTGGGATACAAAAAGTGGTGCGGACCCTGCGCCAGATCGCCCCCACTGACTGCAACGTACTGATAACCGGCGAGACCGGCACCGGCAAGGAAGTGTTCGCCCGGGCGGTGCACTACGCCAGCCCCCGGGCCGAGGGCCGCTTCATGGCCTTCAACTGCGGTGCCCTGACCGAGGAACTATTGGCCAGTGAACTTTTCGGTCACGAGCGGGGAGCCTTCACCGGGGCGGTGGCCACCAAACGGGGGCTATTCGAGGCCGCCACTAAAGGCACCATTTTTCTGGACGAGATAGGCGACATGCCCACGCCCATGCAGGTCAAGCTCTTGCGCGTCATCCAGGAAAAGGTGGTGCAAAGGGTGGGGGGCACCGAGCCTGTGCCCGTGGACGTTCGCATCGTGGCGGCCACCCACCAGGACCTAAAAAAACTGGTGGAGGCCGGTCGCTTCCGCTCCGATCTCTTCTACCGGCTCAACGTAGTCTGTCTCAACGTCCCCCCGCTACGGGAACGTCGGGACGACATCCCGCTGCTGGCCACCCATTTTCTGCAAAAATTCGCCACCCAGCAGAACAAGACCATACGAGGCATCTCCCGTGAAATGATGCGTATCCTCTGCGGCTATCAATTCCCCGGAAACGTGCGTGAGTTGGAGAACGTAATCGAGCGTGCGGTGGCCCTGAGCACCGGCGAGGTGCTGGAGGTCAAGGATCTACCCGACAACCTGAACGCTCCCCCTCTGGGCGATGTCTCGTCGGGGGGCAACCTTCCCTCCCTGGAAGACAAGGAACGGGAATATGTCCAATGGGTCCTGGCCCAGACCAGAGGCAACCGCACCAAGGCCGCCGAGATATTGGGAGTGGACCGGGTGTCGCTGTGGCGAAAGCTGAAACGCTATGGCATGGAGGAATAGCTTCCCGGCTGGGCATGGGCCTGGCCGACAAGAACCGCGGTCAATCCCGCTGGCCCCAAGGCGGCCGTCGGTCTTCTGGCCCGGACCGCGGGAGGTGACCAGATGAGCCCTGAGCTGCCCAAGGCCCCCTACTACAAGGCACTGGGCCGTAAAATCGCCCTGGCCATTGCCGCCGTGGCCTTCATCCCCTACGCGCTGACCTATTTCGTCTTCTATTCCAATTTTCAGGAATCCATCCGCGCCCAGGTTCTCAACTCCGTGCGCCAGGTGGTGGAGTCCCATCAGCGCACCATAGACGACTTTTTGAACGAGCGCCTGTCAGACCTGAACTACACCGCCAATCTGCACACCGTCAAGGAGCTTTCCCAGCCAACGGAAATCCAGGGCATTCTAAACTCCGTCAACGCCGTGTACCGGGTCTACGTGGACCTCGGCTTTTTAAACTCCCAGGGGCGCCACCTGGCCTATGCCGGACCCTACGGTCTGCAAGATGCAGACTACTCCGAGGCCTTCTGGTTCAAGGAGGTCATGTCCAAGGGCGTGTATGTATCCGACGTCTTCAAGGGCGTGCGCGGGGTGCCCCACTTCATCATCGCCGTCAAGGTCAGCCGTGACGGCCAGGACTACTTGCTCAGGGCAACCATCGACATTGCCCAGTTTACCTCCCTGGTGGAAGGCGTGCGCCTGGGCAAAACCGGCGAGGCCTTCATCATCAACCGAGAAGGTCTTTACCAGACTCAATCGCGCAGCCATGGCTCCCTGCTCAGCCCTTCGGACCTGCCCATTTCAGAATACTTCGCAGGTGTCCGAGTCTACGAAAACATCACCCGACGCGGGCGCAGCGTGGTGGTGGCCGAAACCTGGCTGAAATACGGGCAGTGGCTACTTATCTGCCAGCAGGACACCGAGGACGCCTTCAGCCAGTTGGCCAAGACCCTCAACCTGGCCATAATCATCGGCGGCTTCGGCCTGTTGATCGTAACCCTCACCACGGTTGTCATCACCCGCTCTCTGGTGGGGCGTATAGCACAGGCCGACCGGGAGAAGGAACTGCTCAATGAGCAGATCATCCAATCCGGCAAGCTCTCCTCCCTGGGCGAGTTGGCCGCGGGAGTGGCCCACGAGATCAATAATCCCGTGGCCATCATGATCGAGGAGGCCGGCTGGGTCCAAGACCTCATGACCGACGAAGAAGAGTGCTACAAGCAAAGCCCCCACCGCGAGGAATACGAGCGGGCCTTGCAGCAGATCAACACTCAGGGTCAGCGCTGCAAGGAGATCACCCACAAGCTGTTGGGGTTCGCCCGGCGCACGGACGCACCGGTGGAGCTGACTCAGATCAACGACTTGGTCCACGAGGTGGTGGACCTCATCGAAAGGCCCGCCAGCTACGCCAACATCCGAATCGTCCAGAATTTGGCCCCCAACCTGCCTCAGGTCAACGCTTCGCCCTCGGAGTTGCAGCAGGTTATCATCAATCTGTTGAAAAACGCCTCCGATGCCATGGAAAACACAGGCGGCACCATAACGGTTTCCACCAAGGCCGCGGGTAGCATGGGCGTGATTCTAGCGGTGAGCGATGATGGACCAGGCATTCCGGATTCGGTCTTGCCGCGGATTTTTGATCCCTTCTTTACCACCAAACCCGTGGGCAAGGGCACGGGCCTGGGCTTGAGCATTTGCTTCGGCATCATCAGCAAGCTGGGGGGCAAGATTGAGGTGGCCAGCAGCAAGGACACGGGCACCACCTTCCAGGTACATTTGTCCGCGGTGTCAGAAAGTATGCTGGCCGCCGCTGGTAACAAATCGGTGCCAGTGCCCAGGGGCTGAATTATGGAAAGGGTAAAACCCTGTACTTGACCAACCGATGCTCCGGGGCGCCAGCCCTGGGGCCCTTGCCAAGCAGTGGGGCATCATGATTGCTGGTGGAGAAAAAGAAATTACGGTGCTTTTGGTGGATGACGAGGCAGGTTTCGTGGAGACCCTGGCTCGGCGTCTTGGCCGGCGCGGCCTGGCGGTGCGCACCGCCTTGAGCGGTCCCGTGGCCTTGGAGGTGTTGCAGCAGAGTCAGGTGGCGGTGGTCGTGCTAGACCTGAAGATGGCCGGCATGGATGGCTTGGCCACTCTTGAGCAGATCAAGGCCCGCCACCCCGGCCTGCCGGTGATCCTGCTCACAGGGCATGGCAGCCTTGAGTCCTTGCAGGACATCATCAGGCTGGGGGCGTACGATTATTTAAGCAAGCCCTGCGACCTGGAGACCCTCCTGGAGCGCATCCAGTCGGCCGCCGGGGTTGGCTGAACGGAGGCCATACCATTGCCATGACCGATCCACAGTCCTCCAATTCCGGCATCAGGGTGCTGTTTGTGGACGACGAACTGGAGTTCGCCTTGGTCGTCTCCAAGCGTCTGCGGCGGCTTGGTTTCCAGGTGAGCACCGCCAATAGCGGCTCCGAGGCCCTGCTTCTGGCGCGCGCCAACGAATTCGACGTGGCGGTGCTGGACCTGAAAATGGCCGGCATGGACGGTCTGGAGGTTTTGCGCACCCTGCTGATACTTCTGCCTCAAATCAAGGTGGTCATGCTCACCGGGCACGGCTCCAGCCAGATAGCCCAACAGTGCCTGGATGAGGGGGCCTTTTCCTACCTCAACAAGCCGTGCGAGTTTTCCAAACTGGTGGAAAACATCAATAGCGCCTCTTGCGAGGCCCTCAAGGCCAGGCGCGAATCCTGAACAGAGGTGGACCCCATAACATGGACAGTCGTGCTAGTGTGGATTGCACGACGGTTACACTGACGGTACCACCGAGACGAGCAAGAGCAAGGGCGGGCGGTTTTCGGCGGGGTTCAAGGCCAAGGTGGCGTTGGAGGCCAGGATCAAGGAAATCGCACACCTAGCTACTCGAGGACGCTGATATCCGGATTTCCATGGATGGCCAGGGGCGCTGGATGGACACGTGATAATCGAGCGCCCATGGCGATCCTTGAAGCACGAGCGCGTCTATTTGTACACCTTACAGACCGGCAGCCAGGCCAGGAAAGTCCTCGGAGATTGAATCGATTACTGCAACCAGCGTAAGCCCCGCTCCAGCCTGGACGGTGGAACACCGCAGGAGGCATGCTGGGGCCTGCCCATGGCAGAAGATAGCGAAGCGGCGGCATGACAGCAAACGCCATACGCCTTGAGAAGGCCGCCGCACTGTCCAACGGTTGGGGGCCAACCCCGTCAGCCGGGCACCAGGATTGCCTCGCCTCCTGGGTTCACCACTACAACCGGCAGAGGCCGCACGCCGCCTTGCACCACTAACCACCGCTCTCCAGGCTGGACCGCCGTGGACAACCTGTTTGACAACAACACCCAGTGGCCATCCAGCTGCTGTAGCCAGCCCTGGACGTGAACCACCAGGTGGTGAAGTCCAACACCTACCCGCCACCCAGGGGGCGGGGTTCTACACAGGGTTAATGGCGAGCACGAGCGGCGGCGCGGGAAGCCTGGCGGCGCAGCCGGCGGCGAGCCTGGCGCTGTTTGCGCCGGCGGGCGTCGGAGGGTTTTTCAGCGAAGCGCCTTTCCTTGAGCTGCCGAAAAATACCTTCCTTGACGAGCATGCGCTTAAGGACCTTCATGGCCTTTTCGACGTTGTTGTCCATCACCTTGACTTGCACTACGTTCACCTTTCTTGATGTGGCCCAATATCAGTCGGCGGTGGGCACGTTCATCAACCGCCCCAGAGCAAGGTGGAATAATAGCATTTTGCCGGTGCCAATGCACGAGGTCAAAACAAACTAAGAGCGAGCCTGCCCTGATGGATGGCCCCACCTCCGCACGTCAGGCTTGCTCCCTATAACCTATAGCCCCACCACGCCCTCATCCTCCTTGCCAGGCAAGCGGCAGCTCTCCGCCCGCGACACTCGAGGCCGAGGAGGCTAACAACCAGTCTGGACAAGGTTTTCTGGCCAAGCACCGCGCGCTTCCCCTGGGGCCGGCGCCATCTATTGTGGCGGCGCCGGCGTTCGGGGCCACCGCGTTGACAGGCGGGCCGCGTCTGCCTATACTGCCTCATGCTCAAGCTCAAGGACCTGCAAGAATTCAAGCAATTTCTCGATTCCGGCGCCTGGGCCGACGCCTTTGGGCACGCCGAACATGAACTGCGCCTGGAGATGCTGGAGAAGATCGAGGAACTCTTGGCGGCCGCCGACGTGGCCGACAAGGTGGTGGGTCAGGTGCTTTTCAGCCAGGAGGGCATGACCCCGGTGGGGGAAACCTCCTCGCCCCTCAAGAAGGAGTAAGCCTTGCGCCGCCTAGGGCTGGTCTTGTTGATGGTGGTCCTGGCCGGGTCCGGCTTCGGGGCCACCTATTTCTTTTTGCGCAGCCCCCAGTGGTCCCTGTACCAGGTGGGCAAGGCCATCCATAATCACGACCCCCGCCTCTTCATGGCCTATGTGGACGTGGGCCAGATATTGCAGTCCCAGAAGGACGACATCCTGGACCTGATCCTGCCCGACCAGGAGCAGCGCGACAAGCGGGACATGGTGCGCCAACTGATTACCGCCTTCATGGGCCCCATCACCGATCAGGTGCGCGATAAGCTTTCCCGGGTCATCGCCGACCAGGGTCGGGAGAACCTGCCCAGTTCCTGGGCCTTGCTGGCGGCGGCCAACGTCACCCGCAACGGCGACAACGCCCTGGTGGTCCTGAGCGGCCTGGCCCAGGGCGAGCGCCTGCGCTTGGGCATGCAGCGAGCCAAGGACGGCTATTGGCGGGTGGTGCAGATCAACGCCCAGGACCTGCGCCAGTTGGCGGCCAAGCACCTGCTGCCGGGGCTGGCCAAGCCCGCCCAGCAGCAGCCCCAGCCCGAGCCGGCCCCGGCGGCCCCGGCTCCGGCCAAATAGAACCTCCGGCCCATGCGGGTTTCCCTGATCCTGGCTCACCCTCATGGAGGCAGCTTCAACGCGGCCCTTGCCGCCACCGCCCGCCAGGCCCTGCTGGACCTGGGGCATGGGGTCTATTTCCACGACCTGTACGCGGAGGGGTTTGACCCCTTGCTGCCGGCGGCGGAGATTGACCGCCACGCCGCCTTGCCCGCCCTGGTGCAGGCACACTGCCAGGAACTGGCCCAGGCCCAGGGCTTGGTGGTGGTGCACCCCAACTGGTGGGGCATGCCTCCGGCCATCCTCACCGGCTGGCTGGACCGGGTGCTGCGGCCAGGCGTGGCCTACGAGTTCCTGGATGGCGACAGCGGCGAGGGTGTGCCACGGGGGCTCTTGCGCGTGCGGACGGCCCTGGTGCTGAACACCTCCAACACCGAGGCCCGCCGCGAGCGGGAGGTCTTCGGCGACCCCCTGGAGAGCATCTGGCGGGCGTGCGTCTGCGGTCTGTGCGGGGTGCGGCGGCTGGAGCGGCACACCTTCGGCGTGGTGGTGACCAGCACGGCGGCGCAGCGGGCCGCCTGGCTGCAAGAGGCGCGGGACATGGTGACCAGGCTGTTTGCGTCGCGCCCGCCCTCTGGCGGCGAGAACCTCTAGCGGGAGGTTGAAAAAGTCCATCCATGGACTTTTTCAACTCAAGTTGGCCGAAGCGAATTCGGCCGACTCTACCAAAATGCCTGGCCACAAGAGCCTGCGCTTTTGGGCGGGCCATCCCTGGGCCCGCTGGCAGGCTGTCTTGAACAGCCTGCCAGGGCCAGGGGAGAGGGCGGGACCATGGTCAAGAGCAACCTGCTGGCCTGGACGCTGATGTTGTCCTCGGGGGTGAGCGCCGGCATCGGCAACCTGCTGGTGAAGCGTTCGCGCCTGAACCCCGGCGACAACGGCCTGGCCAGCCTGCCGCTCTCGCCCTGGTTCCTGCTGGCCATCGCCTTCTTTCTGGCCAACGTGTTCCTGCTGGCCAAGGCCATGGACAACCTGCCGGTTTCCGTGGCGGCCCCGGCGGTTTCCGGCACCAACTTCGTGGTGGTGGTGTTGGGCGCGGCCCTGGTCTTTGGCGAGAGCCTGAGCCTCTTCCAATACTTGGGGCTGGCCAGCATCGTGCTGGGCATCGTGCTGGTGGGGCGAGCCTAGCCCCGGCTGGGCCTGTGAGTTCACAGTAAGTATTTCCCCAGTGCGCGGCAACCTGCCGCGCCGCAAGGCTACTCTTCTTTTATCCGCATGAGAACGATTTTGGTAGCGTGGCCGCCCACGGACCCGCCGGGCCATGCCCTGGTCGCTAGGCTGGGAGAAATAGCTTGTTCCGAAGCTATAATATGGCTACAATAAAGCTATAAAAGGGGTTGGGGCACCTAAAAAAAATAGGTGATAGCCAGAGTAGGAGGGCATGAAAAATGGCCGTAAACCAAGACCTGATGGCGCCTTGCGGACTATACTGCGGAGTCTGCGGGGTATATCAAGCCACCCGCGACAACAATCTCAAGCTCAAGGGCATCTTGGCTGGGGTGTACAAGGACAAGCTGCCCGGTAGCCAGAACCTCACGCCTGAGCAGGTGACCTGCTGGGGGTGCTTGTCTGGCCGGACCTGGGGCCACTGCTCGGGCTGCGCCATCCGGGCCTGCGCGCAGGAGCGGGGCCATGAGGGCTGCCACCAGTGCCAGGACTTTCCCTGCCAGCTCATCGAAGGCTTCCCCATGGCCATAGCCAAGAAGGTCATCTTGCGCAGCGTGCCCCGCCGGGCTGAGGTCGGCGATGAGCTGTGGGCAGCCGAGGAAGAGGCCCGCTACCACTGCCCCGGCTGCGGCCAGGGGCTGACCCGGGGGGCGCCGCGCTGCCACGCCTGCGACATGACGGTGGATCTGGATTAGCGGTCAGGGCGCGGAGCAGGGAGGCCTTGGACCGCCAGCACCAGGCGCCGGACCTGCGGCTGGATGCCCCGGGCCATGATCCGCACGCCCTGGGGAGTGGGGTGCAGGCCATCCAGGGTCAGGCGGGGG
>JAKAGJ010000073.1 GCA_021815655.1 Deltaproteobacteria bacterium
CGCCGAGCGGCAGGACCTCCTCGGTGACCGGGTCGATGATCTCGGCCAGGACGTGGTCCTCGTTGACGTGCAGCCAGCCGTCCTGCATGTCGCAGTCAAAGGCCACGCCGGGGCCCATCAGCTCGGTGAGCCCGTAGGCCTCGCGGGCCTTGATGCCCATGCGCTCCTCGATCTCCTTGCGCATCTCCACGGTCCAGGGCTCGGCGCCGAAGCAGCCCACCTTGACCGGCAGTTTGCGCAGGTCCACGCCCAGGTCGTTGGCCTTTTCGGCGATGGTCAGGGCGTAGGAGGGCGTGCAGCCAAAGCAGGTGGTGCCGAAGTCGCGCATCAGGGTGATCTGGCGCTCGGTCATGCCGCTGGAGGCCGGAATGACGGTGCAGCCGATGGTCTCGGCCCCCTGGTGGAAGCCCAGGCCGCCGGTGAACAGGCCCATGCCGTAGGCGTTCTGGAAGATGTCGTCCTTGGTGATGCCGGCGCTGGTCATGATGCGGGCCATGCACTGGGACCACTGGGCCAGGTCTTCCTTGGTGTAGGGGCCGGTGATGGGCTTGCCGGTGGTGCCCGAGGAGGCGTGCACGCGCACCACCTGGTTCATGGGCACGGCGCACAGGCCAAAGGGATAGTTGTCGCGCAGGTCGGTCTTGACGGTAAAGGGCAGCTTGCCCAGGTCCTCCAAGGCCTTGACGTCGCCGGGCTTCAGGCCGGTCTCGTCGAATTTCTTCTTGTAAAAGGGGACCCGCTCGTATACCCAGGCCACGGTTTTCTGCAAGGCCTGTAGCTGAAAGGCCTGCATTTCGTCGGTGGACATGGCTTCAAATTTCTCATCCCACATGACGCCGCCCTCCTAGTGACTAACTTGTAGTTGCCGGACAAGATGTTCCAGGGCCAGAGCCACCCGGCCCCCGAATTACCCTTCGCCAACCTTAAGACCGCCCTTGGTGACAGCGCCGATGGTATAACGAGAATGAGCAGGGCATGCAATAAGTTGTTGGACAGGCCCCGCGCTGGGCCGCCCCTGCCTACCGCCGGGAGGGGACAGCGCCGCGCAAACCCGGTTTTGTCTACTTCGTTGGCAATTTTGTAGCACAGCCGCCGATGGCTGCGCAAGCTACTTTTTAGCTAAAATGTAACTCCCAGACCGAGAGCGGCGAGGACTTTGCGTTATTTTTCACTATATTATGCACGGCTAGTCCTTGTGGGCCACGGCCGGCGCGGCTACAATGCCAAGCCATGAGTCACACTCCGCCCGCCACCCCCGACACCTCCCTCTGCGCCCGCTGCCACCAGGCCGGCGGGGGCTGCTGCCGCGCCGACTCGGAGGGCGTGGAGTACATGTTCGGGCTCACCCGGGGCGAGATAGAGATCATGGCCCAAGCCAGCGGCCTGGACCCCAGCCAGTTCGTGGTGGCCGATCAGGCCAGCCCCCGCTTCCTGGCCTTCCTGGAATCGCTGCATCCCTTGTTCTTGCAGACCATGCCCCGGGGACGCCGCCTGCGCCTGCGGCTGAGCCGCGGAGACTGCTGCTTCCTGGGGGAACAGGGCTGCCGCCTGCCGGTGGAGGCCCGGCCCCTGTACTGCCGCATGTATCCCCTGTTCGTCAACCCCCACGGCCGCCTGATGGTGCTGGTCAGCCAGGCCTGCCTGGCCCAGCAGGGCGCCCGCTCCTGGCGGGAGGTGATGCGGGGCCTGGGCCAGGACGAGGCCACGCTGCGCGGGCTGTTCGGCCGGCTGCAAGAGCTGGCCGCGCGGCACGAGGTAGCGCCAGCGCTCAAACTTGCGCTTCGGCCCCCGGAGGGCTAGACTAGTGCCCGTTGATTCTTAAGTAAGCGAGGCCTATCCCTTGAGTATTTCCCGGCGATCCCCAGCGGTATGGAGCACCTGCCTGGCCATCCTGGCCTGCGCGGCGGCCGGGGGCTTTCTGTTCAACTGGCTGATGCCCCAGGGCATCGGCTTCCTGCCCCCCGAGGTCAGTTCGCCCCTGTGGCAGGCGGTGACCCCGGCCGAGGCCAAGCAACTGCGGGAGCAGGGCGCCGTCCTCCTGGACGCCCGCGAGGCCGGCGATTACGGCCAGGCCCGGGTGCGCGGGGCCTTGAAGCTGCCCGCCGACGAGATGGAGCGGCTCTACCGTTATCTGGAGCCCACCCTGAAACAGGCCCCGGCGTTGGTGGTCTACGGCCAAAGCACCTCGCGCTTCCCGGCCGCCACCCTGGCCCAATACCTGCGCCGCCAGGGCTACCCCAAGGTCCTGGTGCTGGAGGGCTGCCTGGACACCCTGCGCAAGGCGGGCTTCGATATCCAGCAGGTCAAACGTCAGGGGGCCAAGTCATGAACCCGCGGCTCATGGAGGCCATCTCCCTGCTTTCGCGCTGGTTCGTGGCCGGGGTGTTCCTCTATGCCTCCTACGACAAGGTATGGGAGCCGGCCAACTTCGCCAGGTCGGTGGCCACCTACGACCTGCTGCCCCTGTGGGCCGTGGCCGGGGTGAGCGTGACCCTGGCCTGGCTGGAATTCCTGGTGGGGGTCCTGCTGGCCCTGGGTATCCGCACCCGGGCGGCGGCCTCCTGGGCCGTGGGGCTTTTGCTGATGTTCACCGGCCTGATGCTCTATGCCGGCATCACCGGCGCCGGCTTTGACTGCGGCTGCTTCCCCGGCGGCGGCGGACAGGCCGCGGCCCACCAGGCCGGCTACGAGGGCGCCCTGCGCGACGTCCTGTTCCTGATGCCGGCCCTGTGGGCGGCCTGGCGGCCGGGCAGCTGGCTGGCGCTCACTCCCCAGGCCTCGGCCCGCGCCGGCGGCGACTACCTCTCGGACTCCTGGAGCCGCTCGATCAAGTAAAGGGCGCGGCACGAGGCGGGACGCCCCCGCGCACCCTCAAGTAGCCCCCTAAAAAAACCAGGGCCGGAGCCCATATGGCCCCGGCCCCCTTGTCTGCCCGCAGGCGGGTGGGTTAGCTGGGCTGGCCGGCCGGAGCCGGAGGCTTGCCCTTCATGTGGCGGTCCTTGTGGCCCCAGGCCTTGTGGTGGCGCTTGTGGTGGCCGAAGTACTGGGGATACTTGGCCAGGTACTCGTTGTGCTTCTTCATGATCTGGGCGTGCAGGTCCACCTTCTCGTCGGCCACGGCCTTGATCTTGGCCGGGTCGGGGTTGGGCTGGCTCAACAGGGTCTTGAGCTCCACCTTCTTGGCGGCGAGCTGCTGGCGCAGGGCCATGGTCTCGTTGAGGAAATCGGCCTTGGCCTTTTTGTATTCCGCCTTCTGCTCCGGCGTAAGCCTGGCGTGGTAGGCCTTGGCGCGTTCCGCGCCCGGGGCCTTGCCACCCTCGGCCGCCAGGGCCGGCAGGCTTATACCAGCCGCCAAGGCCAGGGCCGCCATCATCATCAGCGCTTTTTTCATCGTCCCCTCTCCTTCTGTTTGAATAACGTTCCGCGCAAACGGCTTCCCCTTGTTGTTAGTGTAGCATCAGACATGCCAGGCCGGCACGGGGCGGGTTCACCCGAATGATCGGCAATGATAACAGCTAGTTGTTCCGAGGATATACCGCGAGGCCGGGGTGGCCGCCGGGCGGGGATGCAAAAAAATTATGCGCGCCTCAAGCGGGCCTGGATAGGAAATGCACACCCAGGGTTAACCAACCCGCCGGCGGTCGGCCAGCTAGTCGATGGCCTTGAACTTTTCTCGGGGGCTGCGGCAGATGGGGCACTCCGGGGGCGGCTCTTGGTCAAAGACGTAGCCGCAGACCGTGCAGACGTGATAATCCAGGTCGCGGTCGCCGGCCAGGGCGCTCAGGGCCTCCTTGTAGAGCCCGGCGTGGCGTTCCTCCACGTCGCGGGCGCGGATGAAGCTCCAGGCCACGTCCTCGCGCCCCAGGCGGAAGGCCTCCTTGACCAGGCGGGGATAGATGTCCTGCTTGGCCTTCAACTCGTTCTCGAAGGCGCGGCTCAGGTTCTCCTCGGTGGCGCCCACCACCCCCTCCAGGTACTTGAGATACTCGTCGGCGTGCACCTTCTCGGCCTCGGCCACGGCCCTGAACAGCCGGGCCACGGCTGGGTAGCCCTCCTCGACCGCCTTCCGGGCATAGGCCAGGTTGCGCACATAGGCCTGGGACTCGCCGGCAAAGGCCGCCGCCAGATGCTCCTCCAGCTCCGGGGCCAGGGGGGCGTAGAGCATGAACTGATAGAGCGAGGCGCCGCAGCGGGGGCAGGTGTCGGGGGGATGGTTGCCTTCGTGCAGGTAGCCGCAGGAGGTGCACTTCCATTGCTTGGCCATGGCCGCCGCTCCAGGTGTGGGATGTCCGTGGCGTCTGGGATGAGAATAGCTTACACCAGGCGGGCGGCGGCTCAAAGGGCCTCGTCCCCCAGGGAGGGGGCCTCATCGGGCAAGCCTATGGCCAGCAGCCACACACATCCATACTAAATATTTGACCTGGCGGGGGGTGGGACCCATATTTGGTCATGCTCATGGACCTGCACATACACAGCCACCTCTCGCCCTGTAGCCGGCTGCCCCTGCGCCAGATACTGGCCCAGGCACGTTGCCGGGGCCTGGACGGGGTGTGCCTCACCGACCACGGCGGCCGCCTGGCCCTGGGGCAGGTCAGGGAAGGCCCCCAGGCCGACGGCCTGGTGGTGCTGGTGGGGCATGAGTATGCCACGCCCCAGGGCGATTTCCTGATCTTCGGCGACCTGGAACCCCTGCCGGCGGAACTCAACGCCGCCAGCCTGCTCCTGGCCGTGGAGGGCCAGGGCGGGGTGGCCGTGGCCGCCCATCCCTTCCGGCCGGGGCGGGGCCTGGACCCTGAACTGGGGCGTCTGGGGCTGGTGCGCGTGATTGAGGGCATCAACGGCCGCAACCCGGCGGGCAGCAACCGCCAGGCCCGCCAGTGGGCCGGCCAGCACGGCCTGAGCCTGGTGGGCGGCAGCGACGCCCATTCCCTGGCCGAGTTGGGCGGGGTGGCCACCTTCTTTCCTTACAACATCGCCAGCCAGGCCGAGTTGGTCAGCGCCCTCAAGGCCGGCCATGGCCAGCCCCGGCGCCTGACCCTGGCCAGCCCGCCGCCATCCCTCCGACAGGACCAAGCCGGCACCACCGCCCCGGCCTGCCTGTAGACCGCCGCCTCTCAACATTTGTCACGCGCTCGCTTCGGCCGCTTCGTGGCCGGGCAAGGGCTCTGTTGGCAATTTTTCGCCAAGGCGTCGCCACGAGAGCCCGCAAACCGCGCGGGGACCATGGCCTCTCCCGACCCGTCCTGGCCCTGCCGGGGGCACCCTGCCCGACCCGTCATGGCCCGGTGGTGGGCACGCCACCTGGTGCAATCGCCACGGTTTGGGTCATAATGATGCCGGTGCGCCCCGGAGGGCCGGCGGCGCGCGGGAGAGCCGAGGTTATTTTCGAGCCGGGCGCACGCGCCGGGCCGCGAGGTGAGCCGCATGCAAGAGGGCCGCGTCACGCTGGGTCAGCGCCTGGACAGCTTTTTCCTGCACCACAACCAGGGGCGCTTCACGGCCATGGACGGGCTGCGGGGCTGGGCCTTGTTCATGATCTTCAACGTGCACTTCTTCGGCTTCTACGAGTCGCGGCACTATTTCCTGACCCCGGGCAGCCTGGCCCACCGTTTCCTGAGCATGGTCAACGCCGGCCACCCGGGAGTGGACCTGTTCTTCGTGCTCAGCGGCTTTTTGATCTACACCACCATCCAACGCAAGCATTACACCTTCTGGCGCTTTCTGGGTGCCCGCTATTGGCGGCTGTTTCCGGCCCTGTGGGTGGTGAACCTCCCCCTGGTGGCGCTGCTGGCCAAGGACCTGCCCACCGCCATCGACAACCTGCTGCTCTTGGGGATATTTCCGGGCACGGAGCTGTTCAACACCGTGGAGTGGGCGCTCACCCTGCAACTCTATTTCTACATCCTGGCGGGGATTTGGCTGGTGGTGCTGGCCCGCTACAGATTTTGCCGGGGCTGGGGCTTCTACGCCCTGCTGGCGGCGGCCATCTACGCCCAGCACGCCACGGGGATTTTCGGCCCCAGCGCGGTGCCACGCTTCATGTCCCTGATCTGGGGGGCCGGCCTGGCCAAGCTCTACGCCACGCCGGCGCTGTGGGAGCGCATCAAGCCGCGCCTGGCCTGGGCCTGGCTGCCGGCCCTGCCGCTGTTCTACGCCGCCCGCTGGTACTGGACCTACCAGGCCGGGGCCATCATCCACACTCCCTGGAAGTGGGCGGCCTACTTCTCGGTGATGGACTTGTGCTTCCTGCTGATAATCGCCTCGCTGCTCACGGGGGCCAGCCGCCTGCAGGGCTGGTTCAACTGGCGGCCCATCCGCATCCTGGGCACCGTGAGCTACTCGGCCTTTCTGATCCACGGCGTGTGGGGCATCGCCCTGGCCGAGCTGGTGGTGCACCCCCTGGGCGAGGGCCTGGGGGTGCTGGCCCTGCACTACCTGTTGAGCTGGGGCATCACCCTGCTCACGGCCATGCTGCTCTTCCACTACCTGGAGAAACCCTACTTCCGTGGCAGTGCCCAGGGGCGTCCTGTCCCCGCGCAAAACTAGCCCCCGGGCGGAGGGCCACCCCTAGCCAGCGCCAAGCAGTGTAAAGAAGGGGAATCCGGGCGGGGCTCAGGCCTGGCCGCTGCGTTCCAGTATGCGGCGCACCTGGGTCAGCAGGGTGCGCAGGCCCACGGGCTTCTGCACCATGCCCGCCACGCGGCCTTGCAGGTCCTCTTCCAGGTCTTCCCAGGCATCGCCGCTGAGCAAGAGCACCGGCACCTGGCGCTGGAGGCCGTGCAGATGGCGCAGACACTCGCGGCCGTCCATCACCGGCATGTTCAGGTCCATCATCACCAGGTCCACGGGCAGGTTCTCGGCCTGGGCGCGGGCCAGGGTGTCCAGGGCCTGGCGGCCGTCGCCGGCCAGCACCACGCCGAAGCCGGCGCCTTCCAGGACGATCTGCAGCAAACCCATTAGCTGGGGGTCGTCTTCCACCACCAGCAGGGTGGGGCGCTCACTGCCCGTGGCATCAGGGGCGATTTGGTATGGTTGCTCCATGGCTGTTTCCCTCGCGGCCGGCAAACTCCGGCGGGGGCAGGCCTTGAGTTTGATGGCATGGGCGGCGGCCGGGGTTACAGGCTGGAGAGGCCGCCGTCTTTGCGCCTTAGCAAAGCAACAAGCATGCCACGAAAGGCCTAATGGGCCAACACCAATGGGTGTAGCGGGTTACGCCTCCGGCACCGACAGGAGGCCCCGCCGCCGGGGACCGGCGGGAGGTCTTTTGTACTGCCGAGTCAGACGCTAGTCTTACGTCGCGGCACTCATAGCTGACTACTTGCAAAACCATTGTCTGCCCCGGGCCGGGGCGGGGATGGCCCGCCAGCAGGCTGATTTTCAGCAGCCCGCTAGAACCACTTGTGGCGGCGGAAGTAGATGAGCATGCCCAGGACGGTGACCAGCATCACCAAGAGCACCGCCGGATAGCCCCAGGGCCATTCCAGCTCGGGCATGTACTTGAAATTCATGCCGTAGAGGCCGGCCAGGAAGGTCAAGGGTATGAAGAGGGTGGCGATGATGGTCAGCACCTTCATCACCTCGTTCATGCGGTTGCTGACGCTGCTCAGGTAGAGGTCCAGCATGCCGGCCAGCATGTCGCGGTTGGTGTCGGCGGCGTCCATGATCTGGATGGTGTGGTCGTAGACGTCGCGCAGGTAGACGCGGGTGGTGGGCCGCACCAGGCCGCCCTCCTGGCGCTCCAGGGCGCTGACCACCTCGCGCAGGGGCCAGGCCGCCTTGCGCAGCAAGAGGGCCCGGCGCTTGAGCTGATGCAACCGCCCCAGGACCTCGCGGCCGGGCCGGCCCAGGAGGTCCTCCTCCACCTCCTCCAACTGGTCGCCCAAGAACTCCAGCACCTCGAAGTAGCTGTCCACCACGGCGTCCAAGAGGCAATAGGCCAGGTAGTCCACACCCTGGCGCCGGAT
>JAKAGJ010000074.1 GCA_021815655.1 Deltaproteobacteria bacterium
ATAGACCCAGCGCTGGTTCTTGACCATGTAGTGGGGCGGCTCCTTCTGCTCGTGGGCCTGTCCCACCTTGGCGGCCATGGGCTTCAGGGAGGCGCGCACCAGGTTCTGGCGGGCGTGGAAAATCAGGGTGGCGGCAATGGCCATGAGGTGCAGCTTGTCCTGGGGAGGGTCCAGCTTCATGCGCCCCTCCTCGAAGTGCTCCTCCACGAAGCCGGTGTGCAGTTCTCCGCGCTGAAAGGCCGGGTGGTTGAGGATGGCGTTGGCAAAGTCCATGTTGGTGAGCACGCCCTCGATGTGGTAGCGGTTCAAGGCCTGCACCAGGGCCTGGATGGCCGCCGGCCGGTCCTGGCCCCAGGCGATCACCTTGGCCAGCATGGAGTCGTAGAACACCCCCACCTGGCTGCCGGCCTCGATGCCGCTGTCCAGGCGCACATGGCGGCCCACGGGCTTTGCATAGCGGGTGATGATGCCCGTGGAGGGCAGGAAGCTGCGCGCCGGGTCCTCGGCGTTGATGCGGGCCTCCATGGCCCAGCCCTCGGCCCGCACCTCCTCCTGACGCAGGGGCAGGGGCAGGCCCGCCGCCACCTGAAGTTGCAGCTCCACCAGGTCCAGGGAGGTGACCATCTCGGTCACCGGGTGCTCCACCTGCAGGCGGGTGTTCATCTCCAGGAAAAAGAAGTCCCCCGCCGGGTCCAGCAGGAACTCCACGGTGCCGGCGTTGGTGTAGCCCACCTTGCGCACCAGGGAGACGGCCATCTGCCCCATGCGCTGGCGCAGGTCCGGGTCCACCGCCGGGCTGGGCGTCTCCTCGATGATCTTCTGGTGCCGGCGCTGCACCGAGCACTCACGCTCGCCCAGGTGCAGCACGTTGCCGTGGTGGTCGGCGATGATCTGTATCTCCACGTGGCGGGGGCTGGCCAGGTAGCGCTCGATGAATATCTTGCTGTCGGCGAAGGCCTTCCTGGTTTCCTCCTGGCAGGCCCGGAAGGCCCCGGCCAGTTCCTCGGCGCTCCATACCACGCGCATGCCTTTGCCGCCGCCGCCGGCCGCCGGTTTGAGCAGCAAGGGAAAGCCGATGTCGCCGGCCACGGACAGCACCTCCTCGATATCCTTGAGGGGGTGGTTGTAGCCCGGCACCACCGGCACGCCGGCGGCCATGGCCAACTCCTTGGAGGCGATCTTGTCGCCCAGCGTGGCGATCACCGCCGCCCTGGGTCCCACGAAGGTCAGGCCGGCGCTCGCCACCTGCTCGGCGAAACCCGGGTTCTCCGACAGAAAGCCGTAGCCCGGATGCACGGCCTGGCAGCCGGTGGCCAACGCCGCCTCTATGAGCTTTTCCTTGACCAGATAGGACTGGTCGGAGCGCGACGGCCCCAGGAACACCGCCTCGTCGGCCTGGCGCACGTGCAGGGAGCGGGCGTCGACCTCCGAGAAGACCGCCACGCTGACGATGCCCATCTTCTTGCAGGTCTGGATTATGCGCACCGCGATCTCGCCGCGGTTGGCGATCAGCACTTTGTCAAACATGGCTTTCACTGCCTTATAGCAAAAGGGGACCTCGCCGCCCTCGGACTCGCCTGGCGCGGCCTCACAACGGTATGTTGCCGTGCTTGCGCTGAGGCTTCTCCATGGTCTTGCCCTCCAAAAATTGCAGGCTGCGGATCAGGCGGTGCCTGGTCTCGCTGGGCTGGATCACGTCGTCGATGTAGCCCCGCTGGGCCGCCAGGAAGGGGTTGGCGAAGGTGCGGCGGTATTCGTCGCTGCGCTGGCCCAGGGTGGCCTCGGGGTCGGCGGATTTCTTTATCTCGTTGCGGTAGATCACCTCGGCGGCGCCCTTGGGTCCCATCACCGCGATCTCGGCCGTGGGCCAGGCGAAGTTGATGTCGCAGCGGATGTGCTTGGAGTTCATCACCACGTAGGCCCCGCCGTAGGCCTTGCGCAGGATCAGGGTGATGCGCGGCACCGTGGCCTCCACGAAGGCGTAGAGCAGCTTGGCCCCGTGGCGGATGATGCCGCCGTGCTCCTGCTCGGGGCCGGGCATGAAGCCGGGCACGTCCACCAGGCACACCAGGGGGATATTGAAGGCATCGCAGAAGCGCACGAAGCGGGCGGCCTTGGCCGAGGCGTGGATGTCCAGCACGCCGGCCAGCACCGCCGGCTGGTTGGCGATGAGCCCGATGGTCTGGCCGCCCAGGCGGCCGAAGCCGCAGATGATGTTGCGCGCGAAATGGGACTGTATCTCCAGGAACTCGGCCCCGTCCAGGATGCTGTTGATCAGTATCTTCATGTCATAGGTCTGGTTGGGATTGGGCGGCACCAGATAGTCCAGGGCCGGGTCCGAGCGGTCCAGGGGGTCGCGCAGGTCCAGGATGGGGGAGCGCTGGCGGTTGTTGGAGGGCAGATAATTGATCAGCCGGCGCACCTCGCGCAGGCACATGATGTCATTGGGCACCACGAAGTGGGCCACGCCGCTTTTCTGGCTGTGCACCCCCGCCCCGCCCAGGTCGTCGAAGCTGATGTCCTGGTGGGTGACGGTCTTGACCACGTTGGGGCCGG
Organism: Deltaproteobacteria bacterium; assembly: GCA_021815655.1. Lineage (GTDB taxonomy): Bacteria > Desulfobacterota > Desulfarculia > Desulfarculales > Desulfarculaceae > JACRDC01. The sequence goes on from JAKAGJ010000074.1 coordinate 2,557, forward strand.
TGACGAACATGTAGGAGGAGCTGTCCACCATGAACACGAAGTCGGTCATGGCCGGGCTGTACACCGCGCCGCCGGCGCAGGGGCCCATGATGCAGGATATCTGCGGCACCACCCCGCTGGCCAGCACGTTGCGATTGAATATCTCGCCATAGGCGGCTAGCGCGTCCACGCCCTCCTGGATGCGGGCGCCGCCGGAGTCGTTGAGGCCGATGATGGGCACGCCCACGCGCACCGCATGGTCCATGACCTTGCATATCTTCTGCGAATGGGCCTCGCCCAGGGAGCCGCCCACCACCGTGAAGTCCTGGCTGAAGATGAAGACCTCGCGGCCATCGATGGTGCCGTGGCCGGTGATGACGCCGTCGCCGGGATAACCGCGCTGCCCGATGGAGCCGGCGCGGCCGGATTTCAAGAGGTCGAACTCCTCGAAGGACCCCTCATCCAGCAATAGGTCGATGCGCTCACGGGCGGTGAGCTTGCCCTTTTGGTGCTGCTCCTCCACCCGCTTTGCCCCTCCGCCGGCCAGGGCCTCGTCCTTCATGCCGCCCAGAGCCCGCAGATTATCGTTCGCAGGCCAATCCATCGTTTGCCTCCGTTGTTGTCGCCGGCGCCTACAGGGGGCGCGGAAATTTTCCCTACAGGGCTTTTAAGGTAGTTACCTATATCATGGGCGAGGCCATGTGGCCAGTTTCACTTAACTGGCTGAAATGTAGCTACAAGCGGAGTGCCCCGCCGGGCGGTGGCTAGCGGCAGCGAGGTAGCCGGACGGGCAGGCTCACCACCTTGGCCTGGCGCCGGTCGGCGGCCAGCAGGCTTTCCAACTCCCGCAGCAGCAGGCGCAGACGCAGGTGGGTGGACGGCCAGGGCCGCCGCAGTCGGCGCGCCAGCCGGCCCCAGCGAGGGGCACCCAACCACCAGAGAGCGCCCAGGGCAGGCAGGCAACCCAGACACAGGCAAAGGATCAAGAAACCCAGGCCGCCGGGCAGCCAGGCACAGGGCTCCAGGCTGGCCAGGACGCTGGGCGAGGCATAGACCAGGGCCGGCCCCGTCTGGGGCCGTTGGCCGTGGCCGATCACGCACCCGCTCAACAAGGGTAGCAGGGCCAGGCAGGACCAGGACAGGCGACGGGAGGACATGCACTCTCTCCCCCCACGAAAGAGAGCCAAGGGGTCATCAGGGGCAATGGAATATGGTTGTCAGCCGGGCGGGCAGCTAGTGTTTACCACGTTTCACTATATTTTCAAACTTATTTCACATGCCAATTAAGCCATGGGCTCAATGTTGGACAGCATTGTCGCCTGCGGGCTTCCTTACACACTGGCACCAGTCCGCATTTTAGTCACAGCACGGGCTGGCGATGGCCGGCCCCCCGCTCCGCCGGGGCCAGGGTCCGCAGCCTGGCCCCGCGTCCCGCCTCTGGCGCGGGGTGATTGCGCGGCGATTTCAGCGCATGCCCGCTGGGGCTTACTGGTACTTTCCCTACCTAAGACCTGGCAGATAATACCCCGCCCATGTCGCCAAGAACGCCAGAAAAGGACGGCTTATAAATTAAGCACTCCCAGATTAACGAAGCCGCCTACCGGCAATTAGTCGAAAGTATTTAAGATACGCCAACCATTTCCTTGTACCTCTTTCCAACGCCCTCCCAGGCCTGGCACCCTTGGCGCCATGGGCGCGTCCAGTTAATCAAGCCGGCCCGCGGTGGGCGTCACCAGAAAATGATGGAGCAATTCATCGCTGGTTTTTGATATACTTCCCCAAATAGCCATATTGGGAGCCAAACCGCAAGCCCCTGTGCCGCCCATTGGCCTCGTTGGATTGGTTGTTTTCCGGAGGTGACATGGGTACGCGCTCCAACAAAAAGTCCGTCCTGTTCGTGGATATTTGCGGGTCCACGGGTATATACGAGAACCTGGGCGACAGCGGGGGACATGACCTGATCGACAGGGTATTGGCCCAGATCCAAGTTAACGTGCGGGCCAACGGCGGCCGGGTGGTGAAGACCATCGGCGACGAAATCATGGCCTGTTTTTGGCACCCCTTCTACGCCCTGGACGCGGCCAAGGCCATCAATCTCCAGCTCTCCGCCGAGAGGCCCCGGCCCGGCCTGCCCTTGGTGGCCGTGCACAGCGGCTTGGAGCATGGCGAGGTGGTGGAACAGGGCGGCGACCTCTTCGGCGACGCCGTGAACATCGCCGCCCGCCTGACCACCCTGGCCAAGCCCTGGCAAATACTCACCACCGCAAAGACCATCGACGCCCTGGGTCCCGACAACGACGAAACCCTACGCCACGTCATCCGCACCAGCCTGCGGGGCAAGTCCGAGGAAATGGAAGTCTACGAGGTGTTGTGGGAAGACGACGGCCTGACCCGCTTCACCGAAAAGCCCCAGCCGCTGCTGCATCAGGGCAGTCTTTTGCTGCGCCAAGGCAACCGGCTCCTGGAAGTGAGCGGCCAGCACCCCGTGGCCACCCTGGGGCGCGGCCCCCACAATGATCTGGTGATCGCCGACAAGGGAGTATCGCGCTGGCATGCGCGGGTGGAGTTGCGGCGGGGCAAGTTTTTCCTGGTGGACAAGTCCACCAACGGCACCTTTATCGTTAGCGCCGGAAAGGCGCCAGTTTACTTGAATTATGATGAATCACTCCTGCCGGGGCAAGGAATCATCATCCTGGGCAGCGACAACGAATCAGACCAAAACGTCACCGTGAGATTCGAGATCAACTGACCCCGCCAATCACCCCGACGCCTCGTTCCAGGCCTTTTTACCCACCCTCCAGGCCGCTGGTGGCGCTCTGAAAGTTCTTCGGCAAAAGCCTAACGTTCGGCCTTTGTTCCCTGGGGGAGCCTGGCCCGCCCGAGCCGGTGCGCCGCCGGCGCGGACGCGATAAATGGCCCTGCCCCACCCGGCCCTGGCCCGCAAGGACTACCCGGGCCTCCCAGGGCAATGTGCTATTATTGATGACAGCCATTATCGCGAGGTGAGATGCCATGAGCCGGGGGTTGACGCGCATTTGGGGCCTGGCCCTGCTGCTCCTGACCGCGGGGGTGTCCGGGGCCGGCGAAGAACCGCCGCCCGCCGACGCCGAGGCCTTGTGGAAGTACATCAGCCAGCCGCCGGGCTTCCAAAAATGGGGCACCTGGTCCAATTTCCGGGAGCTGCGCCGCAGCCGTTGCGGCACGGCCTACGGTTTCTACATGCGGGTGTACGTCAACGACATCGCCCTGAAGGCCAGGGGCAACACCCTGCCCGTGGGTTCCATCCTGGTGCGGGAGGGGCAGAACATGGGTTCCAACACCTATGCCCCCAACGGTCAAATCATGGCCTACACCGTCATGTACAAGGTCAAGGGCTTCAACCCCAAGGGCGGCAACTGGTTCTGGGCCACCTATACCGGCCTGGGCCAGGCGCGGGACTCCGGCGCCTTGAGCGAATGCATCCATTGCCACCAGACGTCCTGGAACAATGACTACGTCCTGGGCCATGACCTGAAGTAGCCCCCCGCATCGCGCTTCGGCGCCTCGCCCCCAATTAAAAGCGATCGCTCGCTCGTTTTTTCTTGCCAGCCACCGCCCGTCGGTGCATTATTGGCCTGTGGCCCGCGCAGGGCGCCCCGGGGGCGCCTGGGAGTAGCAGTTATAATGAGCATCCTCTATCTGGTGCGGCACGGCCAGGCCTCCTTTGGCCAGGGCGATTACGACCGCCTCTCGGAACTGGGCCAGCGCCAGGCCCGGCTCACGGGCCGGCACCTGGGTCAGGCCGGCGTCTCCTTTGACGCGGCCTATTGCGGGGCCATGCGGCGCCAGCGGGACACCGCCGCCGCCCTGCTGGAGGGCCTGGCCGCGCCGCCGGCCCTCACGGTGATGCCCGGCTGGGAGGAATACGACTCCGCCGCCATCATACAAGCCCTCTTGCCCTGCTTGCTGCAAGATGACCCCTCCCTGGAGGCCAGCCTGCCCGCCATGTACCAGGACCGCCGCGCCTTCCAAAAGGTCTACGAGGCGGCCATGCGGCGCTGGGTGGCCGGTGGTCACGACCTGGGGACCGTGGAAACCTGGCGCGCCTTCCAGGATCGCGCCCTGAAGGCTTTGGGCCGGGTGCTGGCGCCTCACCAAGGCGGCAAGACGGTCCTGGTGGTCAGCTCCGGCGGCCCCGTGGCGGCCTGCGCCCAGGCGGCCCTGGGCCTGGCGGACCACAGGGTCCTGCAACTTACCTGGGTGCTCAGAAACGCCTCCCTCACCAGCTTCCTCTACCGCGGCCAGGAGCTTACCCTGTCCACCTTCAACTCCCCCGCCCATCTGGAGCAGGCCAGCGACCCTGGACTGCTCACCTATCGCTGAACCAGCCCACACAAAGGACTTGAGCCATGGACTTCGCCATTTCGTCAAAAATGCAGACTATCCTGGAGATGATTAACGAATTCGTGGACCGGGAGCTGATCCCACTGGAGCAGGAATTCCTGCACCGGCCCTGGGAGGAGTTGGAGCCCACGCTGGCGGCCAAGCGCCAGATGGTCAAGCAGATGGAGCTGTGGGCGCCCTTGCACCCCCGGGAGCACGGCGGCATGGGCCTGGGCCTGGTGGAATACGGCCTGGTCTGCGAGGCCCTGGCCCGCACCCCCATCGGGGTCTACACCTTCGGCTGCCAGGCCCCCGACGCCGGCAACATCGAGATACTGCTCAAGTACGGCACGCCAGAGCAAAAAGAGCGCTACCTCAAGCCCCTGATCGCCGGGAGCATCCGCTCCTGCTTCTCCATGACCGAGGTGGACCTGCCCGGGTCCAACCCGGTGATGATGGACACCACGGCGGTCAAGGACGGCGGCGACTACGTCATCAACGGCCACAAGTGGTACACATCATCGGCCGACGGCGCCGAGTTCGCCATTGTCATGGCCAACACCAACCCCCAGGCCCCGCCCCACCTGCGGGCCTCCATGATTATCGTGCCCACGGGCACCCCGGGCTTCAACCTGGTGCGCAACATCCCGGTGATGGGGCACGCCGGCAGTGGTTGGCATAGCCACGCCGAGATACTCTACCAGTCTTGCCGGGTTCCCCAGGCCAACCTGCTGGGGCCGGAGGGCCAGGGCTTCGTCATCGCCCAGGAGCGCCTGGGACCAGGGCGCATCCACCATTGCATGCGCTGGATCGGCATCTGCAACCGCTCCCTGGAGCTGATGTGTCAGCGCGCCCAGAGCCGGCCCATCGCCCCGGGGCAGACCCTGGCCGACCAGCAGATCGTGCAGGCCTGGATCGCCGAGAGCGCCGCCGAGATGCGCGCCGCCCGCCTGATGGTGCTAAACTGCGCCTGGCGCATGGAGACCATGGGCCACAAGGAGGCCCGCCAGGACATCTCGCTGATCAAGTTC
>JAKAGJ010000075.1 GCA_021815655.1 Deltaproteobacteria bacterium
CGGCTGGGCATGAACGGGTCGGTTGCCGCTTTCCCCTCGGCCAACGCCGGCGGCTCCCGATGTGGGTTGGCGGACAAGGCTGGGAGCCTTAGAGTCCGGGTGCCCCCGGCTGGGCATGAACGGGTCGGTTGCCGCTTCCCCTCGGCCATCCCCGAAGGCTCCCGGCGCGGGTTGGCGGACAAGGCTGGAGTCGTGTTACAGGATATCCCTCCCCTTGTCATTGCGGGAAACCTAAGCGGCGAAGCGATCTCTTTTCGGCTAATTCCAGCGATTGCTTGGCCGCGTTCGCAATGACAAGGGGAGAAAATTTGCCTGCGAAACATGGGGACGCGCCATGAGAACCTGGCTGACTACAACCCCTGCAAGAGCTTCTTGGCCTCGGCCTGCCAGTCGGCCAGCTCCGGCTCCAGGCCGGCCTCGGCCTGCCCGGCCAGGACCTGCTGCAAGAGCGGCCTGGCCAAATCCTTCTGGCCTTCCTTGATATAGACCTCGGCCAGATAGATGTGGTTGAGCCAGCGCTGGGGGCCGTACTTGATGGCGGTTTGCAGGTTTTCGATGGCCTTGCTGTTGCTGCCGCCCATGAGCCCCGGCAGCTTGAAGTACAGCCGTCCCAGCACCCGGTAGGGGCCGCCGGCCTCATAGGCCGGGTTCTTCTTGATAACCCAGGCCATTTCTTCCTTGATGGGGTCCACCAGGGACAGGCTCTTCATGATGCCCTTGGCCTTGCCGTAGCTGCCGTAGGCCACCCCCAGCCAGTAGTGGCCGGCCAGGGAATCGGGATTAATGGCCACGGCCTGCTTGGCCGCCTCCACGGCCTTCTCGAAGGGCTCCAGGGCCTGGTCCTCGGGCAGGTGGGAGCCCACCCAGTACCAGGCGCGGCTGAGCCGCCAGGCCGCCTCCTCGCTGCGGGGATCGGCGGCCAGGGCCTGGGCGTAAAGCGCCGCCGCCTGGCGGGCGTTGGGCAGCTCGCCGCGCTGGGCGTAGGCCTTGGCGGCCTGGTCCAGCAGTTCCTGGGGGGCGGCCAGGGCCGGCAACGAAAGGGCCAGCGCCCACAGCACCGCCAGGGCCATGATGAAGTTAGCCTTGTGTTTCGATAGCATGCCATCTCCCAGCCAGCGTGTGGCATTAGGCGCGCGGGCTTTATCCCACCGCGCCGAAGTCTGCGGGAGCGCGGGGGCGGCCTTAAGCCTGCCGTCAAGGTCAACCCCACCATAACCCGAGTACCCCCGCCCTGACAAGATCAAGGGGCTTAAGTCCCCGCGGCGGGACCAGGGGCCAAGGCAAAGCCTCTGGCCGCCCCCGGCCGGTGAGGGCTGCCCGCTTTGCCCTTGCCAGGAATCCGGCGGCGTGCTATTAACCACGCCCGTGGACGCAATTTCTTCTATACCCCCTCACGCCGGGGCAAAGCAGCGCATGTATCTCATCAACGACGTCTCCAGAGTGGTGAACCTCTCGCAGAAGCGCATCCGCGAATACGAAAAGGAAGGCTTCATCCTGCCCAGGCGGGAGCCCAAGACCAACAACCGCCTCTACTCCGACTTTGACGTGGCCCAGATCCAGCGCATAAATCAATTGATACACGAGCACGGCTTCACCCTGGCCTGCCTGCGCAACCTCCTGCTCCTGGCCCCCTGCTGGAACATCTTCGCCTGCGCCGACAAGGAGCGCTGCGTCGCCTTTCAGGAGCCCCACCGCCGCTGCTACGAGATACGCGAGCAATCCGAGACCCTGTGCGGCGGCCCCTGCGGCTGCTGCGCGGTGTACCTCAACCGCCAGCAGGCCCGGCTCCAGGTGCTGGAGCCCGCCGGCCACCCCCCCCTGGAAAGATGACCCCCCCGCCCTGCCCGGCTGCCGGCCCCCCGCGGGGGGTGGTGCTGGCCGGCGGGCCGGGCTCCCGCCTGGGCGGAGGCAAGCCCTGGCGCCGGGTGGCCGGCCGCAGGCTCATCGACCTGGCCGGCCAGGCCCTGGAGCGGGCCGGCCTGGAGGTGATGGTGGTCACCGTGGAGGTGGCGGCCTGCGCCGACCTGCCCTGGGAGGTGATCGCCGACCGCTGGCCCGGCCAAGGCCCCCTGGCGGCCCTGATAACCGCCTTTTTGGACAGCGAAGCCCAGGGCATAGTCCTCATGGCCGTGGACCTGCCCCTGGTGCGGCCTGCCCTCCTGGCCCGCCTGGCCTTGGCCCACGACGGCCATTGCAAGGCCCTGGCCCCCATCGGCCCCCAGGGCTGGCCCGAGCCGCTCTTGGCCTATTACAGCCGCCAATGTCTGCCCGCGGCCCAGCGCCTCAGGGCGCGGGGCGAGGACCGGCCACGCATGCTGCTGGGGGCCGTGGGCGCCCAGTTCCTGGACCCCGCCGAGGTGGCCCGGCTGGATCCTAAAGGCCACAGCTTCCTCAACGTCAATAGGCCCCAGGACCTGGAACTGGCCTGCCGGGCCGCCGAGGCCGGTGGGCTGTTTGACACACCTTGAGCGCAAGTCTGTGGCCTGTGGGCCACAGTGGGGCGACGGCCGGGCAGCCGGCCTCGGGGCCTGGCGGCTGACGCGGATAACACCATATGATTACGGCGGGTTGAAAACTTGACTTTCCGCGTCTACCGGCCGGGTCTTGGTGTGATTGTTGCATAAGGGTGGGCAGGCAGAATAAACACCGGCAAGGGAAACGCCCATGCAGCTCTTCCAGCGCACCCTCAATCGCACCGTCACCTGCACCGGCATCGGCCTGCACAGCGGCAAGCGCGTCAATCTCAGCCTACGGCCGGCCGACCCCGACACCGGCCTGGTCTTCAAGCGCAGCGACCTGCCCGGCGCCCCGCTCATCCCCGGCGACGTGCATCACGTGGTCGACACCCGCTTCTCCACCACCGTGGGGCAGGCCGGCGTGACCATCTCCACCGTGGAGCACCTGCTCTCGGCCTTGGCCGGCCTGGGCGTGGACAACGCCCTGGTGGAGGTGGACGCACCCGAGGTGCCCATCATGGACGGCTCCAGCGCGCCCTTCGTCTTTTTGATCAAGAGCGCCGGGCTGACCGCCCAGGCCCGGCCCCGCCAGTTCTACCGTGTCAAGCGCAAGGTGGAGATCAGCGAGGACGGCAAGCAGGTGAGCGTGGCCCCGGCCGACGAGTTGAGCATCGATTTCACCATCGAGTTCGACCACCCGGCCATCCGCCGCCAGAGCCTGGGCTTTGACTGGTCGGAGCGCGACTACGCCAGGGAGATCAGCCGGGCGCGCACCTTCGGTTTCTTGTCGGACATGCGCCGCCTGCACGAGCAAAACCTGGGCCTGGGCGGCAGCCTGGACAACGCCGTGGTGGTGGACAAATACCGGGTGCTCAACGACGACGGCCTGCGCTTCCCCGACGAGTTCGTGCGCCACAAGGTGCTGGATTTCCTGGGCGACCTGGCCCTGGTCGGTCGGCCCATCCTGGGCCGCTTCGAGGCCTACAAGTCCGGCCACGACCTGAACAACAAGCTGTTCAAGAAGCTGTTGGCCGACCCCCAGGCCTGGCAACTGGTCACCCCCAGCCTGGAGCAGGCCACCGGCCTGGAGCAAGCCGCCAGCCTGGAGCAGGCCGCTACCGGGCTGGCCCCCCAGGCCGCCCAGAGCGCCGTGGCCTAAATCCCGCGTCTTTACGCCTTCCCCAGCCCCCGCCCCACCCGGGCGGGGGCTTTTCGTTGCCCTTGCCAGGCGCGGCCCACTCCCGTAACATAGCCTTGTCCTTTCATTATCTTCTAGGAGCTTGTCGGAGGGTTCCTCCGACGCACGCTAGCCGGCGGGAGTGGGCGTGGCCCCCAGCGACACCCTACAGCAAACCAGGGAGCTAAGGCGGCGCAAGCGCGAGCGCATCATCATGGCCGTGCTCCTGGTGGTGGTGGTGGCCGTCACCTTTCTGGAGAGCCAGGTGGTGCGCCTGCCCCACGACCTGCCCCTGGGCGCCTCCCTGTTGGTCTTCGCCCTGATAAACCTCAACGCCCTGTTGCTGCTGCTGCTGATCTTCCTGGTCTTCCGCAACCTCTTCAAGCTCACGGTGGAACGGCGCAAGGGCCTGTGGGGCTCCCGGCTGCGCACCAAGCTGGTGGTGGCCTTTGTCATCCTCTCCCTGGCCCCCACCATCCTGCTCTTCTTCGCGGCCTTCCAGTTCGTGGGCACCTCCATCGAATACTGGTTCAGCGCCCAGGTGGAGGGTTCGCTGGTCGAGGCCCTGGAAGGCAGCGAGAACTACCACCAGCAGTTGGCCGACGGCACCATGCACTTCGCCGAGCTGGTGGCCAGCGACCTGGGGCAGCGGGGGCCCCTGCCCTCGGCCCCATCCCGCTCCCTGAGCGAGTTCCTGGAGAGCCGGCGCGCCCAGTACGACCTCACCGCCGTGCGGGTCATGCTGCCCGACCTAAGCGAGCTGGGCCACGCCATCCAAAGCGGCACCCACCCCACCCATCTGGACTACCTGCCCCTGGACCTGGTCAGCCGGGTCCTGGCCGGCGGACAGCCCCTGACCCACCTGCAGCCCGCGCCCACCGGCGACTTCGTGGCCGCGGTGCAGCCCTTGACCGCCAAGGGCGGCGGCCGGGCCCTGGGCGCCGTGGTGGCCTACAAGCTGTTGCCCAAGGGCGCCCTGGACCGGGTGCGGGGGGTGCAGAAGGGCCTGGAGAACTACCGCCAGCTCAAAAACCTGAAAGGCCCCATCAAGACCAACCAGTACATCACCCTGTCCATCGTCACCCTGCTCATCATCTTCGGCGGCACCTGGTTCGGCTTCCACCTGGCCAAGACCATCACCGTGCCCCTGATGGAGGTGGCCCAGGGCACCCAGCGCATCGCCGGCGGCGACTACGACTTCCACATCGACATGGAAGGCCCCGACGAAATCGGCGCCCTGGTCAACGCCTTCAACCGCATGACCGCGGACTTAAAAACCAGCAAGGCCCGCCTGGACGAGGCCCAGGAGGAGATGCGCCGCACCAACCTGGAGCTGGAGCAGCGCCGGCGCTACATGGAGATCGTGTTGAAGAACGTGGCCGCCGGCGTGGTGGCCGTGGACGCCGGCGGCATCGTCACCACCTTCAATCCCTCGGCCGAGCGCCTGCTCAAGGTGCAGGCCGCCACGGTGCTGGGCAGCCACTGGCGCAAGGTGGTGGATGCCGAGAACCTGGAGCTGGTGGAGCGCCTCTTGGGCAACCTCTCCACCGGAGGCCGCGGCACCGTGGACCAGCAGGTGCGGCTGAACATCGGCGGCGAGGCCCTGACCCTGATGGTGCACCTGGGCTTCATGCGCGACGACGCCGGCCAGGCTCTGGGCCTGGTGGTGGTCTTCGAGGACCTCTCGGAACTGGAAAAGGCCCAGCGCATGGCCGCCTGGCGCGAGGTGGCCCGGCGCATCGCCCACGAGGTCAAGAACCCGCTGACCCCCATCAAGCTCTCGGCCCAGCGCCTGGTGCGCCGCTACGAGGATCGCCTGGGCGACGACGCCCAGATTTTCCACGAGTGCACCAGCACCATCATCCACCAGGTGGAGGAACTGCGCCGCTTGGTCAACGAGTTCTCCACCTTCGCGCGCCTGCCCTCGGCCCGCCTGGCCCCCGGCGACCTGGCGGCCATCACCGAGGAGGCCTTGTCGTTGTTCCGCACCGGCCACGGCGACATCAGCTTCGAGCTGGAGGCCGAGGAGGGTATCCCCATCTTCGACCTGGACCGCGAGCAGATGTCGCGGGCCATAATCAACCTTCTGGACAACGCCGTGGCCGCCATGGAAGACAGCCCGCCGCCCCGCCAGGTGGTGGCGCGCCTGTCCTATGACGACATCCTCAAGATCGTGCGCCTGGAGGTGGAGGACACCGGCCCCGGGGTGCCGGTCACCGACCGCCTGCGCCTGTTCGAGCCCTACTACAGTACCAAGAAGGGCGGCACCGGCCTGGGCCTGGCCATAGTGAGCACCATCGTGGCCGACCACAACGGCTACATCCGCGTGCAGGACAACCAGCCCCACGGCACCCGCATCATCATCGAGCTGCCGGCCCGCGGGGCCAGGGTGGCGGTATGATGTGTCCATCGCCAGTTGACCTGGCCCCGGACCGGTGCGGTGGGTTGGTCATTAAGCCACATCAAGAAATGGATGCCATTGCCAGCGTTGCGAAGCAATCCTCCACTTCCTGCCTTTCTGTTTCCCGCCTTTCTTCAAGAGCGAAGCGGAAGGTTGCCACGTCGCATCTCCACGGAGATGCTCCTCGCAATGACATTCTTTGCTTGATGGTTGACTGCCAAACTCGCGGGCAGGGGAGGCGTGCATGAGCGCCCACATCCTCATAGTCGACGACGAGAAATCCATCTGCCAGTCGCTCAAGGGCATCCTGGGTGACGAGGGCTACGAGGTCTCCACGGCCAACGAGGGCGCCAGCGCCCTGGCCATGGTGGAGGAAGACGCCCCGGACCTGGTGCTCCTGGATATCTGGATGCCCGGCATCGACGGCCTGGAGGTGCTGGAGCGTCTCAAGAAACGCCTGCCGGCCCTGCCGGTCATCATGATCTCCGGCCATGGCAGCGTGGAAACCGCCGTCAAGGCCACCCGCCTGGGGGCCTTCGATTTCATCGAGAAGCCCCTGGACATGGACAAGATCCTGGTGGCCGTGCGCAACGGCCTGGAGCTGGGGCGCCTGGCCGAGGAGAACCTGGCCCTCAAGGCCAAGGCCGAGCCCCCCCGCCTGACCGGGGTGAGCCCGGCCATAGCAGAGTTGCGCCAGGCCATAGACCGCGTGGCGCCCTCCGACTCCTGGGTGCTCATCACCGGCGAGAACGGCACCGGCAAGGAGCTGGTGGCCGCCGCCATCCACCGCCAGTCCCCCCGCGCCGGCCAGCCCTTCGTGGACGTCAACTGCGCGGCCATCCCCGAGGAGCTGATCGAGAGCGAGCTCTTCGGCCACGAGAAGGGCGCCTTCACCGGCGCGGCGGCCAAAAAACGCGGTAAGTTCGACCTGGCCGACCGGGGCACCCTGTTTTTGGACGAGATCGCCGACATGAGTCTCAAGACCCAGGCCAAGATACTGCGCATCCTGCAGGAACAGCGCTTCGAGCGCGTGGGCGGCACCCGCACCATCAGCGTCAACGTGCGCGTGCTGGCCGCCACCAACAAGGATCTGACCGCCGAGATCGCCGCCGGCCGCTTCCGCGAGGACCTCTACTACCGCCTGGCGGTCATCCCCATCCACGTGCCGCCCCTGCGTGAACGTCCCCAGGACATCCCGGCTCTGGTGGAGGAGTTCCTGGCCAGCCACGCCGCCCGCGGCCTGGCCGAGCTCAAGCGCCTGGCGCCAGAGGCCCTGGCCATACTCCAGGCCCAGCCCTGGCCCGGCAATGTGCGCGAGCTCAAGAACCTGGTGGAGCGCCTGGTGATCTTGAGCCCCCGCCAGGTCATCACCCCCCAGGACCTGCCCGCCTCCCTGCGCCCGGCCGCGCCGCCGGCCTTCGACCTGCCCCGGGCCCTGGCCAACCCCGACTTCAAGGAGGCCCGCGCCGCCTTCGAGCGCATGTACCTGGAAAAAAAGCTGGAGGAAAACGGCGGCAACATCAGCCAGACCGCCGAGGCCATCGGCCTGGAGCGCTCCCACCTGCACAAGAAGCTCAAGCTCCTGGGCGTCAAGACCGGCACCAACGGCGATGGGGTGCCCCCCACTGGGCTATAACGGGTCGGGAGGGGTTGTAGCTCTGGCCGATGCTGACGGCTCCCATGTTACGGCAGTCCCGATGAAAGGAATGGCGGCTCCCCTTGGAGGCTGATTCCGGGGAACAATAAACGGGCGGGGGTAAACCCCGCCCCCACATCAAGAAAAACCCCTGGCAAGGCGATCTTAATGTAGGGGCGGGGTTTACCCCCGCCCGTGTCTTATCGTCAAACCGGAGCCAGGCTAAACCGGTTG
>JAKAGJ010000076.1 GCA_021815655.1 Deltaproteobacteria bacterium
TACCCCAGCCAGCCCATCTACGGCGACGGCACGGCGGGCAAGAAGATCGCCGATATCCTGGCCGGCCTGGAGGGCGTCAAGGTGCAGAAGCAGATCGCCTATTAGGTATAAGCATCAGCAATAGCTGTTATTGCGAGGAGCCTTGGCGAAGAGGCGATCTCCCGTTTCGTCCTCCGGACTTTGGCCCTTGCCCACCCTTGAGGGCAACCGGAGAACGAAATGGAAGCTTGCCGCGCCACGCTCGCGATGACAGCTATTTGTGTTTGTTATAGTATGCAAAACCAAGGCGGCGCCGGCGCGTGCCGGCGGCCGTTGACCATCATTTTTTAAAATGTAACCTGGCCTTCAATCCAGCGGTTAACCGCGATGGGCCTAAAAGCCATGTCCGAGGCCACCAACATCCTGGGGCTGATCCCCGCTCGGGGCGGCTCCAAGGGGATACCGGGCAAGAACCTCGTCCCCCTGGCCGGCAAGCCGCTCTTGGCCCACACCGTGGAGGCGGGGCTAAAAAGCCGCCGGCTGACGCGCCTGCTGCTCTCCAGCGATGACCCGGCCATCGCCCAGGCTGGCCGTAACCTGGGGGCCGAGGCGCCCTTCCTGCGCCCGGCCGAGCTGGCCCGAGACGACACCCCGGCCCTGCCGGTGATCCAGCACGCGGTGCGCTGGCTGGAAGGCCAGGGCTGGCGGCCCGACGTCGTCGTTTACTTGCAGCCCACCTCGCCGCTACGCCGGGCCGAGCACATCGACGCCGCCGTTGACCTATTGCTGGCCAAGGACGCCGACACGGTGGTCAGCGTGGTGGAGGTGCCCCACCAGTTCAACCCGGCCTCGGTGATGCGCCTGGAGCAGGGCTGCCTCCAGCCCTTCCTACCTGAATTGGCCCATCTGCTGCGCCGCCAGGACAAGCCCGAGGTATTTGCCCGCAACGGCCCGGCGGTGCTGGCCAGCACCTACGCCACGCTCATGGAGCAGGGCCGGCTCTACGGCCAGCGCACCCTGCCCCTGGTCATGGCGCCCAAGGATTCATACGACATTGACACGCCCTTTGATTTGGAGCTGGCGGCCTGGCTCCTGGGACGGCGGGGCTAGGGTGGCGGCGCCAACATGGGCATAATCCACGCGCCGGCGGTGTGCTGCGGCTCGGGTCTGACCGGCCTGGGCCGGGCGCGGCTGTATCTGTTCTTGAGCCTGGGCTCCTCCCTGGCCGACTGGCGGGCCATCGGCACCCTGGAGCGCGAGACGGCCATCTACCGCGCCCTGCTAGCGCACCTGGCCGGGGTGAGCCTGGTCAGCTACGGCAAACATGACCAGTCTCTGGCGCCCGGCCTGGGCGGGCTGACCGTGCTGGACAACCGCTGGGGCCTGCCCGGTCGCCTGTACCGCCTGCTCCTGCAAAGCGGCCTGACCATCAGGGGCCAGGGACCGGGGGTGGTCAAGACCAACCAGATGCAGGGCGCCGACCTGGCGCTCATGGCCGCCCGCCGGGCCGGGCACGCCTTCGTGGCCCGCTCGGGCTACCTGCCCTCCAACATCGCCATCTGGCGCCAAGGCGAGGACTCGGCGGAGGCCCAGCGCTGGTACCGCCTGGAGGCCCGGGTGCTGAACGCCGCCGACCGCTGCGTGGTCACCACCCCGGCCATGGCCGCCACCCTGGCCTTCCGCTACGGCGTGGACCCGGCGCGCATCCGGGTGATCCCCAATTACGTGGATACCGACCTTTTCACGCCGCAAGGACCCGAGCAAAAACGCCAGGACCTGGTGCTTTACGTGGGGCGCTTGCACGGCGAGAAGAACCTGGAACCCCTGCTTATGGCCATGGAAGGGCTCAAGGCCGAGCTTTGTCTGGTGGGTGAAGGCCCGCAGCGCCCCGCCTTGGAGGCCTTGGCCAGGCAGCTGGGCCTTAAGGCGCGCTTTTTGGGCCAGGTGGCCAACACGCAATTACCGGCCCTGATGCGCCAGGCCACGGTCTGCGTGCTGCCCTCCAAGGGCGAGCACCACCCCAAGGCCCTGATCGAGGCCATGGCTACCGGCGCGGCGGTCCTGGGCAGCGACGCCCCCGGCATCCGCGACATCATCGCCCCGGAGGTGAGCGGCCTGCTTAGCGGCCTGGAGGCCGAGGACATCCACCAGGGATTGCGCCGGCTCCTGGGCGACGCGGACCTGCGCGCCCGCCTGGGCGCCGCCGCCCGCCAGCAGATGGAGGCGGATTTCAGCTTCGCGCGGGTGTTGGACCTGGAACTCGGCATGCTCTCCGAACTGATAGGCTAAGGCAAGACGATGTGCGGCATCTGCGGATTCCTGGATAGCCACGCCAGCCTGGCCGAGCCCGAGATGCTGGGGCGGGTCGGGGCCATGGCCGCGGCCATTGCCCACCGCGGCCCCGACGACGCCGGGGCCTGGGCCGATGCCCCGGCCGGCCTGGCCCTGGGGCATCGCCGGCTGTCCATCATCGACCTCTCGCCCCTGGGACACCAGCCCATGTTCTCCCACGATGGGCGCTGGGCCATGGTTTACAACGGCGAGGTGTACAACTTCGCCGAACTTAAGGCCGCCCTGGAGCATGACCACGGCGCCATCGCCTGGCGGGGGCACTCCGACAGCGAGATAATCCTGGAGGGCTTTGCCCGTTGGGGCGTGGAGGCCTGCGTCCGGCGAATGAACGGCATGTTCGCCATCGCCCTCTGGGACCAGCGCCAACGCCGGCTGTATCTCATCCGCGACCGCCTGGGCAAGAAGCCCCTATACTATGGGTGGATGGGCGGAGTATTCCTTTTCGGCTCGGAGCTCAAGGCCCTGGCCGCCCACCCGGCCTTCCAGGGCCGCGTGGACCGGCACAGCCTGGCGCTCTTCCTGCGCCACAACTACGTGCCCGGCCCCTACTGCATCTACGAGGGCTTGAAAAAGCTCGCGCCCGGGACCATCCTGAGCCTCACCGCCGGCGAGCGGGGCCTGCTGCCCACGCCCAAGCCCTACTGGTCGGCCCGCCACATGGCCGAGCAGGGCCAGGCCCAGCCCCTGACCCAGGACCCCGCCGAGGCCGCCGCCCGCCTGCAAGAGCTATTGCTGGACGCCGTCAAGATACGCATGGTGGCCGACGTGCCCCTGGGGGCCTTCCTCTCCGGCGGGGTGGATTCCTCGCTGATCGTGGCGTGCATGCAGGCCCAATCGTCCCTGCCGGTGCGCACATTCTCCATTGGTTTTCCCGAGGCTGCCTATGACGAGGCCCCCCACGCCAAGGCCGTGGCCACCCACCTGGGCACCCGCCATACCGAGCTTTACGTCACCTGGCAGGAGGCCATGCAGGTGGTGCCCCGCCTGGCCGCCATGTACGACGAGCCCTTTGCCGACTCCTCGCAGATACCCACCTACCTGGTGAGCCGCATGGCCCGGCAGGAGGTCACCGTGGCCCTGTCCGGCGATGCCGGCGATGAGCTTTTCGGCGGCTATGACCGCTACTTCCTGGCCAACCGCGTCTGGCGGCGGGCCGGCGCCCTGCCCTCCCCGCTCAAGGCCCTGGCCGGCGGGGTCATACGGGCCGCCTCGCCCCGGACCTGGGACAGCCTCCTGGCCGCCGCCGCGCCCCTGCTGCCCCAGCGGCTGCGCTTCAAGCACCCCGGCGATCACCTGCACGAGCTGGCCGGCATGCTGGGGGCGGGCTCCCCCGAGGCCTTTTACCGGGGCCTGGTTTCCCTGTGGAAGGACCCCGCGGCCCTGGTGCCCGGGGCCAAGGAGCCTCCCACGCCCTTGAGCGACCCGGCCCAGTGGCCGGACCTGCCTGATTTTCGCCAGCGCATGATGTACCTGGACCTGGTGTCCTACCTGCCCGACGACATCCTGGTCAAGGTGGACCGCGCCAGCATGGCCGTGGCCCTGGAGGCCCGCGCCCCGCTCTTGGACTACCGGGTGGTGGAGCTGGCCTGGCGTTTGCCCCTGGCCCTGAAGATGCAAGGCGACATTGGCAAATGGCTGTTGCGGCAAATCCTCTACAAATACGTGCCCCGGGAGCTGATCGAGCGGCCCAAGATGGGCTTCGGCCTGCCTATAGACGGCTGGCTCAGGGGACCCATGCGCCCCTGGGCCGAGGCGTTATTGGATGAGGGCCTTCTCAGACGCCAGGGCTTCTTCGACCCCGCGCCCATCCGCCGGGCTTGGCGAGAGCACCAGGCCGGCGCCAGGGCCTGGCACTATTACCTTTGGCCGGTGCTGATGTTCCAACTCTGGCTGGAGCAGTACCCCGGGGCCGCCGCGCCGTGAGAATCGCCTTCCTTACACGCTCCCTGGAGTTGGGCGGGGCCGAGCGCCAGCTGTGCCTGCTGGCCCGGGGCCTCTTGCGGCGCGGCCACCAGGTGAGCGTATTGGTCTTCTATGGCGGCGGACCCTTGCAGGCCGAACTCCAGGCCGCCGGGGTGCCGGTGATCGACCTGGGCAAGGCCGGCCGCTGGGACCTCCTGGGCTTTGCCTGGCGCCTAAGGACCTGGCTGCGGCAAGAGCGGCCCCAGGTGCTCCACAGCTTCCTGGATACCCCCAACCTGCTGGCGGCCTGGCTCGGGCCCCTATGCCCGGGGCTCAAGGTGGCCTGGGGGGTGCGGGCCAGCGACATGGACCTGACCCGCTACGGCTGGTTCGCCCGCTTAAGTCACGGGCTCCTGGGGTTCTCGGCCCGGGGCGCGGCGGCCGTCATCGTCAACTCCCGCAGCGGGGCCGCGTTGCTGAAAAGCCAAGGTCTGCCGGCGGCCAAGCTGAAGGTCATCGCCAACGGCATCGACGTGCGGCGCTTCCAGCCCGACGCCGAGGCCGGGGCTCGGGTGCGCCAGGCCTGGGCAGTGGCGGCGGGGGCGCCGCTCTTGGGCTTGGTGGCCCGCCTGGACCCCATGAAGGACCATGCCACCTTCCTCAAGGCCGCGGCCTTGATTCTGGCCGAGCGCCCCCAGGCCCGCTTCGTCTGCGTGGGCGGCGGCCCGGCGGACCTGGCTCAGGCGCTTAGAGCCCAGGCCCGGGGGATGGGCCTGGAGCCAGCGCTCATCTGGGCCGGCGCGCGCCGGGACATGCCGGCGGTGATGAACGCCCTCGATGTGTGCCTGCTCTCCTCGGCCTTTGGCGAGGGCTTCCCCAATGTGCTGGGCGAGGCCATGGCCTGCGCCAAGCCCTGCCTGGCCACCGACGTGGGCGACGCCGCCTGGCTGCTGGGTCGGCCGGACCTGGTGGCCTCGCCGGGAGACGCCGCCGGCCTGGCCCGGCGCGGCCTGGATATCTTGGCGCTCACGGCGGAGGAGCGCCAACGCCTGGGGCAGGAGTTGCGCCAGCGGGTGGCGGGTGAGTTTTCCCTGGAGCGCATGCTGGATATCAGCGAAGAGGCGTTGCTGGAACTGGCGGGCTGATAGGTAAGATCAGCCCGGCATAAGGAGGTGCATCATGACCGCCGCCCTGGCCGGCCTCAAGGTCCTGGACCTCTCCATGAACCTGCCTGGCCCCTACCTCACCTGGCTCCTGGCCTGCCTGGGGGCCGAGGTGCTCAAGCTGGAAAACCCGGCGGGCGGCGACTACGCCCGGGGCATCGGCGGCGGCAGTGGCCTGGGGGCGGCCTTCTTCGCCACCCTCAACCGAGGCAAGAAGAGCCTGGCGCTCAACCTCAAGCATCCGCAGGGGCGCGAAATCTGCCTGAAGCTCCTGGAGAGCCACGACATCCTGGTGGAGGGCTTCCGCCCCGGCACGTGCGAGCGCCTGGGCCTGGGCTTTGAGCAATTGAGCCGCCGCTACCCCCGCTTGATCCAGGTCTCCATCAGCGGCTACGGCCAAGAAGGCCCCCACAGCCAGAAGGCCGGCCACGATATCAACTACCTGGCCCTGGCCGGGGTGCTGGGCATGACCGGCACAAGCCGGGGCGACCTGGCCCTGCCCGGGGTGCAGATGGCCGACCTGGCGGGGGGCTCCTGGCCGGCCCTGGCGGGGCTGTTGGCGGCGGTGATCCAGCGCTCGGCCACGGGGCGCGGCCAGTTGGTGGACGTGGCCATGTTCGACGGCTCGCTCTCCATGGCCACCATGGTCTTTGCCGGGGTGGCCGCCGGGCTCCTTCCCGAGGGCCCGAGCCAGATGCTCTTGAACGGCGGGGCGCCCTGCTATGGTCTGTACCGCACCCAGGACGGCGGCCACATCGCCCTGGGCGCCCTGGAACCCAAGTTCTGGCAAAATTTCTGCCAGGCCGTGGAGCGCCCGGACCTGCTGGCGCGGCAGTTCGGCGGGCCGGAGGCCGTGGCCCAGGTGGCCCAACTCCTGGCCTCCCGCGACCTGGAGGACTGGATGGGGCGCCTGGGGCCGGCGGACTGCTGCGCCGAGCCGGTGCTGTCCCTGTCCCAGGCCGCGGCCTCGCCCCTGGCCCGCGCCCGGGGCCTGGTGGAGCGGGACCACCAGGGGCGCAGCCACCTGGCCTGCCCCTTGAGGCTCTCCGGCTCGCCCACCCCGGCCCTGCCCCCAGCCCCGGAATTGGGGCAGCACAGCCAGGAAGTGATGGCGGAACTGGGCTATAGCGACGCCGAAATCGCGGGGCTGCGCCAAGCGGGTGTGCTGGCCTGACCCTGGCCGGGACGGCTTATCCTACCGATTCGTGACCATCGCTGGCCGCGCTAAGACCAGGCGCTACATTTTAGTAGGTTGTACGCCCGAGGTTACCCTCAGGTATTTTTTGCCGCTTCCTACCGGTTGGTGTGCCATTCTGACGGCTCTCTCAAAATTTATTGCATAATATAACCTAGTTATCCCCAGTATCCCCGTAAAGCCCCGCCCAGGCCGTCGCCAGGGTGTTGCCTTGGCCTCGGCCATCCCCGGCATCACAACTACCTACAGGTAAGATTTTGGCCTCAAAAAGGCCCGGCTAGGCCTTCTAAATGGTTAACAATATTGTAACGAAGCGCCTACGCGCGGCCCTGGCACGATATCTGCTCAACAGGCCTGACGAATACAGGCTCGCCCGCCCCCCGGACCCCGCCGGTCCCTGGCGGGATTCCGCCGTGACTGGCGCGGCAACCGCAAATTTGTAAGGAGAACCCACCGATGCCCCAAGCCATCAACGCCGGCGACACTGCCTGGGTGCTGGTCTGCTGCTCCCTGGTCTTGCTCATGACCCCGGCCCTGGCCTTTTTTTACGGCGGCATGGTCCGCAAGAAAAACCTGCTCTCCACGCTGACCCTGAGCTATGTCTTCATGGCCCTGATCGGGGTGCAGTGGATACTCTTTGGCTACAGTCTGGCCTTTGGCAAGAGCATCGGCGGCTTCATCGGCGGGCTCAACTACCTGGGCTTCATGGGCGTGGGCGCCGCCCCCAGCGCCGACTACGGCTCCACCATCCCCCATACGGTCTTCGCCGCCTTCCAGATGATGTTCGCGGTAATCACCCCGGCGCTCATCACCGGCGCCTTCGTGGAGCGGGTACGCTTCAAGTCCTTCCTGCTTTTCGCGCTGTTGTGGGCCACCCTGATCTATGATCCCCTGTGCCACTGGGTGTGGGGCAAGGGCGGCTGGCTCAACGAGATGGGCGTGCTGGACTTTGCCGGCGGCACCGTGGTGCACATCGCCGCCGGATTCAGCGCCCTGGCCTTCGCCCTGGCCATCGGCCCGCGCAAGGGCTACGGCAGCTTCCCCATGGAGCCCACCAACATCCCCTACACGGTGCTGGGCGCGGGACTGTTGTGGGTGGGCTGGTTCGGCTTCAACGCCGGCTCGGCGCTGACCGCCTCGGGCGTGGCCGGCAACGCCTTGCTTACCACCAACACTTCCGGCGCCACCGCCGGTCTGGTGTGGATGGTGCTATCCTGGCTGGACGGCCGCCCCTCCACCCTGGGCCTGGCCACGGGC
>JAKAGJ010000077.1 GCA_021815655.1 Deltaproteobacteria bacterium
GCCTTGGTGATGTTGAGTCCGTTGTTCCGCGGGATGTTCTTCATGAACACATCCATGTCCGTGATCCCGAATGCAAGCGCCTCGCGCGCGACCGCCGCTTCACTCACCTTGATTCCGTGCTCCCGGATCTGGGAGACAATCATGATCTGGTTGTAGGTGGCCTGGCTCAACCGCTCGCCATCCTGCGGCCACGACCCCCAGGCACAAAACCCAGGCGGCGGCCCCCGCCAGGGGGTGCTGGCGGCCCTCTTGCTGGCCCAGGGCATAGAGGTGGTGGAGGTTCGGGCCTAGCCTTCCCTGGCGCATTGACAGCCGGCGCGGCCAGCGGTACAAGCAATCCAGATAAGCCGAGGCACCAGGGAGCGTTATGCCGTTCGACCGCCTACAGACCCGCCGTATAAACATAGGCCAGGTGCCCATTGGCGGAGGCGCGCCGGTGGTGGTGCAGTCCATGACCAGCACGGACACCCGCGATGTGGCCGCCACCCGCGCCCAGATAGCGCGCCTGGCCCAAGCCGGCTGCGAGGTGGTGCGTTGCGCCGTACCCGACCTGGAGGCGGCCCAAGCCTTTCGGGGTATCACCGCCTCGAGCCCCCTGCCGGTGATCGCCGACATCCACTTTGACGCCAGCCTGGCCGTGGCGGCCGTGGAAAACGGCGCCGCCGCCCTGCGCATCAATCCCGGCAACATCGGCGGCGAGGCGGCGGTGCGACGGGTGGTGGACGTCGCCAAGGCCTTCGGTGTGCCCATCCGCGTGGGAGCCAACTCCGGGTCGCTACCCAAGGACCTGCTGGCGGCCCACGGCGGCCCCTGCCCGGCGGCCATCGTGGAGGCGGCGCTCAGGCAGGCTCGCCTGCTGGAGGCCATGGGCTTTGACCACATCAAGGTGAGCCTGAAATCATCCAGCGTGCTGGACACCATCGCGGCCTACCGGCTATTCGCCAAGGAATGCGACTACCCCCTGCACCTGGGGGTGACCGAGGCCGGCGGGCTTTTGGCCGGCACCGTGAAAAGCTCTGTCGGCATCGGGGCGCTTCTGCTGGAAGGCCTGGGCGACACCCTGCGGGTGAGCCTCACCGCCGACCCGGTGCGCGAGGTGGAGGTGGCCTGGCACCTCCTGCGGGCCTGCGGCCTGCGCCAGCGCGGGGTGGAGATCATCTCCTGCCCCACCTGCGGCCGCACCGAGATCGATCTGATCCCCCTTTTGGAGTCCGCCGAGAAGGAGCTGGCCAGCATCAAGGCCCCGCTGACCGTGGCCATCATGGGCTGCGTAGTCAACGGCCCTGGCGAGGCGGCCCACGCCGACGTGGGCCTGGCCGGCGGACGCGGCCAGGGGGTGATTTTCGCCAAGGGCCAGGTGGTCAAGAAGGTGGCCGAGGCTGATTTGCTGACGGCGCTGATGGCCGAGGTGCGCCGGGTGCAGGATGAGTGGGACAGTTAGGGCCAGGGAGATGAAGCCTCGCAGTGGGAGGCAATCAGCCATAGGTGTCATTGCGAGGAGCATCCCGGGAGGGATGCGACGCGGCAATCCACCCGATCTATACTTTTTCAGGCTTGGCGCCAGTACCATAGGAATGGGGATTAAGTAGTGTGGATTGCTGCGCTTCGCTCGCAAGGGCACTTTTTCTGTACTACTGAGTACCGTTGAGGCCCAAGTAATCAAGCCAGGCCAGGACTAATCAATAATTAACCGACCACAAGGACCAACCATGAGATTCTCGCGCACCCTGATCCCCACCCTGAAGGAAACACCGGCCGAGGCCGAGGTCATTTCCCATCAGCTCATGCTGCGCGCCGGCTTCATAAGAAAGCTGGCCGCCGGCATCTACACCTGGCTGCCCCTGGGCTACCGGGTGCTGCGCAAGGTGGAGGCCATCGTGCGCCAGGAGATGGACCGCGCCGGCGCCCAGGAGATGCTCATGCCAGGCGTGCAGCCGGCGGAGCTGTGGCAGGAGTCGGGGCGCTGGGAGCACTACGGCAAGGAGCTCTTGCGCTTCATCGACCGCCACGAACACGGCTTCTGCCTGGCCCCCACCCACGAGGAGGTCATCACCGACCTGGTGCGGCGGGAGGTGCGCTCCTATCGCGACCTGCCGCTCAACCTCTATCAGATACAAACCAAGTTCCGCGACGAGATCCGCCCGCGCTTCGGCATCATGCGCGCCCGCGAGTTTTTGATGAAGGACGCCTACTCCTTCGACGTGGACGAGGAGGCCAGCGCCGAGTCCTACCGCCAGATGCACGCCGCCTACCAGGCTGTCTTTGACCGCCTGGGCCTGCGCTACCGCGCCGTGGAGGCCGACACCGGCTCCATCGGCGGCTCCTTCAGCCACGAGTTCATGGTGCTGGCGGCCACCGGCGAGGATGACATAGCCTCCTGCACGGCCTGCGATTACGCCGCCAATGTGGAAAAGGCCGAGGTGGTCCTGGCCGGCGGCGAGTTGCCTGCGCCCAGCCAGGAAATGGCCTCCGTGGCCACCCCCGGCACCCACACCGTGGAGGCGGTGGCCAGGTTCCTGGGGGTGGAGCCGAGGGCCGTAGCTAAGACAATGATATATATGGCCGACGGAAAGCCCGTGGCGGCCATGGTGCGCGGCGACCGCGAGATCAACGAGATCAAGCTGAAAAACCTGCTCAAAGCCGCCGAGGTGGTGCTGGCCAGCCCCACGGTGATCGCTGAGGTGACCGGCGGCCCCCTGGGCTTCTCGGGCCCCACGGGGCTCAAGATACCCATCTATGCCGACCAGGAGCTGTATCGCCAGGCGGCGTGGGTGGTGGGGGCCAACCAGGCCGACACCCACCTCACGGGCCTGCACCTGGGGCGCGACGTGCCCACGGCGCGCCAGGCCGACCTGCGTTCGGTGGTGGCCGACGACCCCTGCCCCCGCTGCGGCGGCCAATTGACCCTGGACCGGGGCATCGAGGTGGGGCACATCTTCCGCCTGGGCACCAAGTACAGCCTGGCCCTGGGCGCCAACTACCTGGACGCCGAGGGCTTGAGCAAGCCCATCGTCATGGGCTGCTACGGCATCGGCGTGAGCCGTATCGTGGCCGCGGCCATCGAACAGGGCCACGACGCCAACGGCATCATCTTCCCCCTGGCCATCGCGCCCTTCTCCCTGGCGGTGCTGCCCATGAGCGCCAGCGGCCCAGCCTGGGACGAGGCCCAGCGCCTGTACCAGGAACTCACCGCCGCCGGCCTGGACGTGCTGATCGACGACCGCGACCTGCGGCCGGGCGTCAAGTTCAAGGACGGCGACCTCCTGGGCATCCCCTACCGCCTGGTGGTGGGCGAAAAGGGGCTCAAGGCGGGGCAGGTGGAGTTTAAGCACCGTGCCTCGGGCCAGGTGGAAATGCTACCATTAAACGAGGCGGTGGCTTACGTGGTCAACCTGGTGCGCGATCACGGCGGCCAATCCTTATAGCGCTGAAAGAGACTCCCCATGGATCGCGCCCTGTTGGTCATCGACGTGCAGAACGAGTATTTCAGCGGCCTGCTGCCCGTGACCCACCCGGCGGGCAGCTTGGACAATATCCTCAAGGCCATGGACGCCGCCAGCGCCCAGGGCCTGGCCGTGGTGGTGGTGCGGCACGCCTCGCCAAGGCCTGAGTCGCCGACCTTCCGCCAGGGCTCGCCCGCCTGGGAGCTGCATCCCGAGGTGGCCAGGCGGCCCCGGGACCTGCTCCTGGAGAAAAACCTGCCCGGATCCTTCACAGGCACCGCCTTGGAGGCCTGGCTAAAGGAGCGGGGCATCAGCAAGCTGGCCATCGCGGGCTACATGACCCAGATGTGCTGCGACACCACGGCCCGCCAGGCCTTTCACCTGGGCTATGGCGTGGAGTTCCTGAGCGACGCCACCGGCACCCTGGCCATCCAGAACCAGGCCGGCGCCGTGACCGCCGAGGAGCTGCACCGGGCCATCCTGGTCACCCAGGCCATGCTTTTCAGCCAGGTGATGAGCACCGAACAATGGATAAGAGGCCTATAACCCCCAGACGCTCTAGCCGAGGCCTTTAATAGCGCCCATGCAGCGCATCAACGAGATCATAGACGCGGTCAAGGAGTACAACCCCGGGGCGGACGTGGGCGCCATCATGAAGGCCTACGTCTTCTCGGCCAAGGTGCACGCCGGCCAGTTGCGCAAGTCCGGCGAGCCCTACCTGAGCCACCCCCTGGCCGTGGCGGCGCTGATGGCCGAGATGCACCTGGACGTGGCAAGCATCTGCGCGGCGCTCATGCACGATACCGTGGAGGACACTAGCGCCACCCACGAGCAGATCACCCAGCTCCTGGGGCCGGAGGTGGCCGCCCTGGTGGACGGCGTCACCAAGATCAACCTTTTGGCCGCCACTTCCCAGACCGCCCGCCAGGCCGAGAGCCTGCGCAAGATGATCCTGGCCATGGCCAGCGACATCCGTGTGCTGCTTATCAAGCTGGCCGACCGCCTGCACAACATGCGCACCCTGGGCTTCATGACCCCCGAGAAACAGCGGGCCGTGGCCCAGGAAACCCGCGACATCTACGCCCCCATGGCCCACCGCCTGGGCATCCGGCGCTGGCAGGCCGAGTTGGAGGACCTGGCGCTCTTTTACCTGGAGCCCCAGATCTACCAGCAGATCAACGAGGGCGTGGCCACGCGCAAGAATGAGCGCGAGTCCTTCATAGCCACGGTGAAGGAGACCATCAGGCAGGCCATGGCCGACCATGGCATCGAGTGCGCCGTCAGCGGGCGGCCCAAGCATTTTTCCAGCATCTACCAGAAGATGCTGCGCCGCAACGTGGACATCGACGGCCTCTACGACCTCATCGCCTTCCGGGTGATCGTGCCCACGGTCAAGGACTGCTACGAGGCCCTGGGGGTGGTCCACAACCTGTGGAAGCCCATCCCCGGACGCTTCCGCGACTACATCGGCATGCCCAAGCCCAACATGTACCAGTCCCTGCACACCTCGGTGGTGGGACCCATGGGCCAGCGCATGGAGGTGCAGATTCGCACCGAGGAGATGCACCGCATCGCCGAGGAGGGTATCGCCGCCCACTGGCAGTACAAGGAGCAGGGCGGCGGCGACGAGGCCGAGGAAAAACGCTTCTCCTGGCTGCGCCGGCTCCTGGAATGGCAGCGGGACATGGACGACCCCTCGGAGTTCCTGCACTCCCTGCGCATGGACCTCTACCCCGAGGAGATATTCGTCTTCACCCCCACCGGCGAGGTCAAGGAGTTGCCCCGGGGGGCCACGCCCGTGGACTTCGCCTACGCCATCCACACCGAGGTGGGGCACAAGTGCGTGGGGGCCAAGGTCAACGGCCGCATGGTGCCCCTGCGCCACGAGTTGAACACCGGCGACCAGGTGGAGGTCCTCACCCAGACCAACCACACCCCCAGCAAGGACTGGCTCAAGTTCGTGGTCAGCAGCCGGGCGCGTTCCAAGATACGCACCTTTGTGCGCGAATCCGAGCGCAGCCGGGCCGTCAGCCTGGGCAAGGAGCTTCTGGACCGCGAGCTGCGCAAGCAGAACCTGACCCTGAACCAGATGGTGCGCGAGGGCAAGCTGGAGACCGTGGCCGGCGAGTTCTCCTTCAAGGACATCGACCACCTGCTGGCGGCCATCTCCTACGGCAAGATCAGCCCCCGCCAGGTGGTCAACCGGGTGGCCCCGCGCCAAGACAAGGAAGAGCGCAAGCCGGGGCTGCTGGCCCGCTCCCTGGAGCGCCTGCGCAAGCGCCCCCACGAGGGAATCAAGGTCAAGGGTGTGGACGACGTGCTGGTGCGCTTCGCCAAGTGCTGCAACCCCCTGCCCGGCGATGCCATCGCCGGCTACATCACCCGGGGCCGGGGGGTGAGCGTGCACGAGGCCACCTGCCCCCACCTGGGGCGGGTGGAACCGGAGCGGCGGGTGGAGGTGGAATGGGACGTGCCCGAGGACCAGGTGCGCCCGGTGCGCATCCGGGTGGAGAGCGGCGACCGGGCCGGGGTGCTGGCCGACCTGGCCGGGGCGCTTAAACTGCGCGATGTCAACATCCTGGAGGCCGAGGTGCGGGTGGAGGACCAGAAGGGCGTGGCCACCTTCCTGATCCAGGTGCACAACGCCGAGCAGCTCCGGCAGATATTGGCCGAGCTGAAACGGGTCAAGGGCGTGCACTCGGTGCGCCGGCAGGGGTTGTGAGGCAAAAAAAACCGGGAGACCCTGGGGGGCCTCCCGGCATTCTCGGCGCTGGCTTGGTCTAGGCGGGCTTGACGATCTTGCCCGAGCGCAGGCAGCGGGTGCAGACGCGCACTCGCTTGACCTGGCCGCTCTGCAGGGCGCGCACGCTTTGCAGATTGGGGTTGAAGCGCCGCCGGGTCTTGTTGTGGGCGTGGCTGACGTTGTTGCCCACCTGGGGGCGTTTGCCGCAGATTTCGCAGACCTGGCTCATGGGCCACCTCCTGGCATATCAACGGGCCCACGGGCATCTGCCGGGGCGTGTCAACGTTGCAGGCCCCTTATGGGGCCGGGATCAGACGTCGAAATATACCCCCCAACCGCCAGGACTGCAAGTGTTTTTGCGGATACTCCGCGGTCGGCCTCCTGGGCGGCCTCGGGGGCGCTATTGACTGAAAACCTTGTCCATGGCATAGTTACCCCGCATACCGTCCCCCCCAAAACGGGCCAAGGGTTTGTGGCCGTGGCCATGGCGCCGGGCCTGAACCATCGCGTCCGGGGGCTGTCTATTATTGTCGCCGGCCCGGATGGCCAGCGCCAGCCAAAGGAGGAAGCTTGAGCCGTGACGATCTGATCCACCTGGAAGGCGAGGTCACCCGCACCCTGGGTGGTGGACAGATGGAGGTGGTGACGGAGCAGGGGCACACCCTGCGCGCCGTGCTGTCGGGGCGCATGAAGCGCTTCAAGATCAAGGTCTTGGTGGGGGACAAGGTGCGGGTCAGCGTCTCGCCCTATGACCTCTCCCACGGGCTCATCACCTACCGGCTCAAGTAATCGCCATCAGGCCTGGGCGGGGCGGCGCGGGCGGCGGCCGGTCAGGGGCTCGATCACCTGGGCGCGCAGCCGGCGCCGCAGATCAGCCTCCGGTCCCTCCTCCGCCATGAAGGGCGCCAGCCGCTCCAGGGCAAGCTTGGCCCGCTGCCAGCCGGCCTGCCGGGCCTCTTCGATGCGCCCCCAGTCGCCGTTTTTTCCGAAGTCCAGCACCGCCTGGTCTATCTCCGGGAACAACAGCCGCGGAAAACCGGCCAGCCAGGCCGGGTAGAAGCCTAGGGCTCCCCGCGCCCGGGCGGCGATGATCTGCGCCAAACGCCCCCGGGGTCCGGTATCGGCCAGCAGGTCCTTCACCCCCCGGGCGAAATGCTCCACCTCGCTAAAGGGGTGCTGGGTCAAGGCCCAGTGCAATAGCCGCGTGGCCTCCAGGCCGGCCGTGGCCTCTCCCAGTTCGTGCCAGGCCACGGCCAGCATCTCTCCCCGCAGCACCGGACCCAAGACCTCCCATGTGGGCTGGGCCAGCACCTGGCCAAGTTCCAGGCCGTAGCCCGCCAGGCCCTGGCGCACGAAGCGGGCCTGGCTGGGCCGGGGGTCGGCCAGCTTGTCCCACAAGAGATAGCCCAGGGGCTCCCGCCGCAGGAATATGTGCCCCTCCTGGGCCAGGCCGGGCAGAAAGAGTATGTCGCGCCCAAGCTCTGCGCCCACCTCGGTAACCTTCAGCCCCTCCAGCGTGTAGCTGGCCTCCAGGCGGCCCAGGAAAAAGGCTGGCAACAGGCCGCCCACCCGCCCGGCGCCGTAGACCAGCCCCGGGGGTTGCAGACGGGCG
>JAKAGJ010000078.1 GCA_021815655.1 Deltaproteobacteria bacterium
GCCCGCCTGCAAAACCAGGGTGGGCGGCGCTCCGCCGATCAGGCGCTGTGCGCGGGTATCCTGGAACGCGCTGGGGCGCGCAGCGCCTTGTCCCTGCCCGCCGGAGAATTCAACCGCGAAGCCGAGGCCTATTACCGCGAACAGTTGCGCCGGCGTCATTTGGAGGAAGGTCTGGAGGCCCTGGCCCGCGACCTGGACACGCCCGACTTCCGGCGCGCGGCCATGCTGGCTGATTTCCGCTCGGCTCTGGACTACGCCACCGAGGGCCAGGACGCCGCGCAGCTGGCCCGCGATCTCAAGGTTCGGACACTGGAGGACAGTCTGGGGCCGCAGGACGTCTTGCGACTTATCAACTTGTTAATCATCTCCTTGGCCCACGACGGGCGCCAGGCTGGGCAGCAGTCCCAAAGCCGGGAGTTGGAACATCATGCACAGGCAGCCGCATCAGTTCATTGACCGTCACACTGGACAGGTGGTCACCGAGAGGCTTTTCGCCGACCGCACGGTGAACTTCATTTATCAGGATGTGCGCGAGAAGGCGCCCGCGGCCTTCAAAGCTCTGACCAGCGCCCGGGCCTGCGGCCTGCTGGGCTGGCTGCGCTACGACCTGGCCTTGAACCACCGGCTGGGCGGCAGGGGCCTTCTAAAAACCCTGGGCGTGCGCATCAACGAATTGCTGGAAGACCCGGGCCTGCTGGATACGCCGCGCAAGGTCTTCGAGCGCAAGATACGCTATTGGCAGTGCCGCCCCATGGACCCTCGCCCGGGGACGGTGGTGTCTCCGGCGGATTCCCGGGTCATCATGGGCTCGCTGCGCGATTCCTCGTCGCTGTTCATCAAGGAAAAGTTCTTCGACCTGCCCGAGCTTTTGGGGGGCGTGGGCAGCCGCTGGCACGGTGCCTTCCGGGGAGGAGATTACGCCATCTTCCGCCTCACCCCTGAGAAATACCATTACAACCATGTGCCGGTCAGCGGGCGGGTAATGGCCCACTTCACGCTGGAGGGGCAATACCATTCCTGCAACCCGGGCGCCTTGCTCTGCCTGGCCTCGCCCTACTCCAAGAATCGACGGGTGGTGACCATCATCGACACCGACTGCCCGCGTGGCGGCAACCTGGGCCTGGTGGCCATGGTGGAGGTGGTGGCCCTGATGATCGGCGAGGTGGCGCAGCGCTACTCGGCCCAGGCCTACGATGATCCCCAGGATGTGCAGCCCGGCATCTGGTTGGAGAAGGGCCAACCCAAGAGCCTGTTCCGGCCGGGCTCCAGCACGGTGATCCTGCTGTTTCAAGAGGGACGCGTGGCCTTCGACAAGGACCTTCTGGCCAACCTGCGCGCGCCGGGGGTGGCCACACGCTTCAGCCAGGGTCTGGGCCATCCCCTGGTGGAGACCGAAGTAGAGGTGCGCTCGCCCATCGCCGCCGCCCCTGCAACGGGCAAGCCGCGCAAGGAGACATCCAATTGAGCCCCGAGCTGTTTGTGGTCCTGGCTTGTCTGGCCTGCGGGGCCATGCTGGCCTGGGGCTTTAGCTGTCTGCCTGGGTCTGCCTGGCAGTTCCTGGCATGCATCCCTTTGGCCGAGGAATCCCCGGGCCGCTGGCGGGGCCTTAACCTGACCTGGTACGGCCTACTCTCGGCCAACGCCCAGGCCCTGGCCGCAGGTTTGTTCCTGTTGCTGGCCTCGGCCCTGGGACTGCCTTGGCTGGCGGTGGCCGCGCTGTTGGTCACCCTTTGCGCCCTGTGCCTGGCGGGGTCGCGGGTGCTGGCCCAGTTGGTGGAAAACAAGTCCCATACCTTCACCGTGGGCGGGGCCTCTTTTTTGGGCCTGACCCTGGCGCCGGGTTTATTGTGGCTTATCAACAAAGGCCTGGAGGCAGGCGGGCAGCCAAGCGCTCCGATAATCGCCTGGTGCGCGGCGCTGGTCAGCTCCTACGCCCTGGGAGAAGGCCTGGGGCGTCTGGCTTGCATCAGCTTCGGCTGCTGCTACGGCAAGCCTCTGGAGGATTGCCCGGCCTGGCTGGGACGCCTTTTCCGCCATGCCAGCTTCATCTTCCACGGACAGCACAAGAAGATAGCCTACGCCAGCGGGTTGCAGGGCCGGCGAGTGTTGCCCGTGCAGGCCCTGACCGCCATCATTCACGTAGGCGCGGCCTGGACCGGCGTTTACCTGTTCCTGCGGGGCCACTTCCAGGCCAGCCTGCTCGTCGCCGGCCTGGTCACCCAGATATGGCGTGTACTCTCGGAGTTCCTGCGCGCCGACTACCGGGGCGAGGGCCGACTCAGCGCCTATCAGTGGATGGCCCTGGGCACGGCGGCCTGGCTCACGGCCTTGGCCTGGCTGCTGCCGGCGGCGCCCGCGAGCCGACCCCAGCTTTCCCTGGGCCTTTCCGCCCTGTGGGCGCCTGGCCCCATGCTTTTGCTGCAAGGCATCTGGCTGGCCGCCTTCCTGTTTTTCGGCCGCAGCCGAGTGACCACCTCACAGCTCAGCTTTGCCGTGTTGCGCCATCTGATCTAGACCGCCGGCGCCTCCCGGTACCTACTCGCGCTTGTCCTTGTCTGCCGGTTGTCATGGAAAAGTCACCCTCCTGTAACCCAAGCGCCAATCTCCCCTGGTAGAAAATATCATCACGTTGCCAATCGCCGCGTCCGCGTTCTTCTCCCTCCAGGGATGCCAGGCGGCACGCGACGGGTTCCAAGCCGAGTAACCTTCAGCAGGATTATGGCATGCCGCGACAGGGGTGGATTTTGCAGGCGGACGCAGAGAAATTTCTTACTGAGACCGCCCACGCCCAAAGCGGCAAGGGCCGGCCCTTGCTGGCGCCCACCCACCGCCGTGGTCTGGAAGCGGTCCTGACGGGAGGCACTCCCCTGGCCCTGGTCATGGTCAGGGTGGCGGGGTTTTCCCTGTTCGAGCGGCTCTACGGCGCCAACCTGGCCGACAGCGTGGTGGAGAAACTGGAGAAAATCCTGCGAGGGGAGATCGCGCGGCTGACCTCGGGGGAGGAGCATCTGGTGCTGGAGCGGCTTGAGGGCGCGTCCTTCATGGCCATCTTCCCCAACGGGGTGCATGCGCTCAGCGACCTTTTCGACCTGGCCTTGCGCCTGCGCCTGTCGGTGCGCAATCAACTGAATCACGAGGTGATGAAGTTGACCGGTCAGAGCCTGCGGGTGGAGGCGGGCTGCTCGCTGCTGCCCGCGGGCACCGGCCGCGCTTTGGAAAGCCTCCTGTACGCCGCCCTGGAGGACGCGCAACAGGCGGCCCGCGGCAGCCTGGACCCCAGCAAGTTGGGGCTGATGCATCAGTATAGGCAGATTCTTGATGCTCCTCTGCTCACCAGCGTCTATCAGCCCATCATGGACTTGCGCCGCGGCCAAGTCTTCGGCTGGGAGGCCCTGGCCCGAGGGCCGGAAGACAGCTACTTCAGTTCGCCCCAGATGCTTTTTGATTTCGCCGAGGAGGTGGGCAACGTCTTCACCCTGGAGCGGGTCTGCCGCGAACAGGCCCTGGCCGGCCTGGGCGAGGTGGGGCAGGGCCAGAAGCTGTTCCTCAACATTCATCCCCAAACCCTGGGCGATCCCGGTTTCCGCCCGGGCCAGACCTTACGCCTGCTGGAACGTTACGGCCTGGGCCCCCACAACGTGGTCTTCGAGATCACCGAGCGCCACCCCATCAAGGACTTCACCCTGTTCCATCGCACCTTGGAGCACTACCGCTCCCAGGGCTACCTGGTGGCCATCGACGACGTGGGCACCGGCTACTCCGGCCTGAGCAGCCTGGCCAAGGTGCGGCCTGATTTCATCAAGGTGGACATGAGCCTTATCCGGGGCATAGACACCAATCCCGTGCAGCGGGCGCTCATGGAAACCATGGTCACCTTCGCCGACAAGATCGGCTGCGCCATCGTGGCCGAGGGCATCGAGACCCAGACCGAGCTGACCAGCATCGTGGCCATGGGCGTGCATTACGGCCAAGGCTTTTTCCTGGCCCGCCCCCAGGCCCCCAAGCCTCAGCTATGCCTGCCCGCCTCCCTGCTGGGCGGCGGGCAGCGCCGCGGCGGGCAGGAGCTGACCTGCTCCTTGCCCATGCGCGAACTGGTGGAGCCAGCCTTGCAGGTCACGCCCGAGACGCCCACCAAGGACGTCAAGCGCATCCTGGACAGCCAGCCCATCGGCGGCGTGGTGGTGGCCCAGGACGGGCGGCCCTTGGGGCTGGTGATGAGCCATAGCCTGGACCGGCTCCTGGGAGCCTATTACGGCACCTCGTTGTATTGGGAGCGCAAGGTCACCCGGGTCATGGACCCGGCCCCCCTGATCGTCGAGGGCTCCTTGCCTGTGGAGCAGGTGGCTGGCACGGCCATGAACCGCGAACGCTTCAAGATTTACGACCACATCATCGTCACCGACAACGGCAAGCTCTTGGGCATCGTTAGCGTGCAAAAGATGCTGGATGCCCTGGCCAGGGTGCAGGTGGAGATGGCCCGGGGCATGAGCCCTCTCACCGGGCTACCAGGCAACGTGGCCCTGGAGCAGGAAATCGAGCGCCTTTGCCGTCAGGAGTCGCCGGCGAGCTTCATCTACGCCGACCTGGACAACTTCAAGGTCTACAACGACAGCTACGGCTTCGAGGCCGGTGACCAGGTAATCCTGCTGGAGGCGCGGGTGCTTGGCTGGGCGCTCCAGCGCCATGGCGAGCCTGGAGATTTCCTGGGGCACCTGGGCGGCGACGACATGGTGGCCATCACATCGCCCCAGCGCGCCGAGCGCGTGTGCCAGGCGGTGGTGCGCTGTTTCAGACGCTTGGTGGCCAGTCACTACACTGCTAACGATCGCCTGAACGGTTACGTCATCGGCAAGGACCGCATGGGCCAGCCCGGCCGCTTTCCCTTGGTTTCGGTGTCGCTGGCCATTGTTGACAGCGCCGGACCCTGCCAAATCGGCGACATAAGCAAGCGGGCCGCCGAGGTTAAGCGCTGGGCCAAATCGCTGCCCGGCAACGTCTACGTGCGCGACCGTCGTTTAAACCTGGCGGCAATCAACGAGGTACTCCCCGATTAGGGCCGCGGCCAGTAGATCCAATCGCCAGGCAAAGGCTGGCCTGGCAACGCGGCGTGGAGGATTTAGGCAGACATGTTCGCTAAGAAACGGCTGGCATCCAAGATCGGCGGAGGCTTCGGGCTGCTGCTCATGGTCATCCTCGCGGTGGGAGCGCTGGCGGTGATGAAGATGACCGGCGTCAACTCGCTGCAAGAGCAGTTGGACCGGACCTACCTGGAGCAGGTGGCCACGGTTTCGGCCGTGGAACGCAATTGGGCGCGGGCGATCTTCGATTTGCGCGGTTATGCCATGACCAATGACAAGACCCTGCTCCAAAAAGGCCAGG
Source organism: Deltaproteobacteria bacterium (assembly GCA_021815655.1). Taxonomy (GTDB): domain Bacteria; phylum Desulfobacterota; class Desulfarculia; order Desulfarculales; family Desulfarculaceae; genus JACRDC01. The sequence goes on from JAKAGJ010000078.1 coordinate 5,380, forward strand.
AGAGCCTGGCCGCGGTCAGGGGTAGCCTGCGCAAGGCCTTGGAGCTGGCGCAGGCCTTTCCACAATTGGCGGTGTTGCAAAAGCGGGCCATGACCGCCTTGGGCAAACTGGATGCCTACGAAAAGCTGGTGGCCCAGACCAAGGAGGCCAAGGACCAACTGGTGGATTATCAGGATTTCATGGACTCGGCCCAGGACCAGTTCTACCAGAATGCCTACGAGTTGTTGCATGAGGAAAATCAGGGCCTGGCCAAGGAGATGGCCAGCGGCGCCCCCCAGGAAAGGCTCGTGGCGCATCAGGGGCGGGTGGTCCTTTTGAGCCAAATCATAGAGATGGGCAGCCAGGCCTGGCTGTCCAGGTACAAGCTCCTGACCAGCACCGATGCCGCCACGGTGAATGCCATCCAGAAGAACGTGGAGGACATGCGCCTTAAGTATGACGACCTGGTTTCCATGTGCCGCCTTGAGCCCCAGGTCCAGATGAAAGCCGCCGCCAGCCGCTCGGCCGCCGAGCAATACAAGTCGGTGCTGGCGGGCTGGCTGGAGCAGTGGCAGAACCTGGAGGAACTGCGCCATAAGCGCGAGGCCCTGGCGGCCGACATCACCGCCCTGGCGCAGGGCGCCAGCGACGATGGCCTGCGGGGCGTCCGGGAGCTTTCCGGGCAGACCGTGGTGTCTCTGTCACTGGCCTCGCGCCGGGTGCTGGAGGGCCTGGCCCTGGCCCTGGCCCTGGGCCTGGCCCTGACCGTGCTTCTTAGCCGAGGCATCAGCCGGCCCATCAAGGCCGCCGTGGCCGCCTTGGGCCAGGGGGCGGGGCAAGTGGCGGCGGCCTCCCAGCAGATATCCCAGGCCAGCCTGGTTCTGGCCGAGGGCTCCTCCCAACAGGCGTCATCCCTGGAGGAAAGTTCCGCCACCCTGGAGCAGATGAGCGCCATGACTCGGGATACCACCGCCCATGCCAAGCAGGCCAATGACCTGGCCAAGAAGGCCGGCCAGGCCCTGGAGGAGGCTGGCGCGGCCATGGCCCAGCTCACAGCGTCCATGCAGCGCATCAGCCAGGCCAGCCAGGACTCGGGCAAGATTGTGCGGACCATCGAGGAGATCGCCTTCCAGACCAACCTGCTGGCCTTGAACGCCGCCGTGGAGGCCGCCCGGGCCGGCCAGGCCGGGGCCGGTTTCGCGGTGGTGGCGGACGAGGTTCGCAACCTGGCCCTGAAGACCTCGCGGGCGGCCCAGGAAACCGCCGCCATCATCAACCAGACCCTGACAACGGTGCGCGACGGCGGGGAATTCCTGGAACGCACCAATCAGGTCTTGGCCCAAGTCAACGTGACCAGCCGGGAAGTCAGCGGTCTGATGGACCACATCTATGCCGCCAGCGCCGAGCAGGCCAACGGGGCCGAGCAGGTGAACCAGGCCGTGGCGCAGATTGATACCGTGACCCAGCAGCACAGCGCCAGCGCCCAGCAGGCCGCCGCGGCCGCCGCGGAGTTGTTTGGCCAATCTCGGATGTTGCGCCTGACAATTGGCAAGTTGGAAGCCCTGATCAACGGCAACGGCCATGGCAACGGCTGGGCCACTCCCCCGGACCAGGCGCCGCCGGTCTTGCCAGCCCCCGAGGATTGGTTGCCAGCGGCCGGGACGCCCAAGCCCTGACACCGCTGGTATATGCCGCGCACCTTAAGGCCTTGGGCCAATTGGGTCCTTGCCTGCTCCAGCCGCCCCGCTCGGCCCAGACCATGGGCATCGCTTGGTGCGGCCAGGCCTTTAGGCCCGTGAACCATTGTTGTCACAGGGACAGCTGGCCGATGCCTCACCCCAGAGCTGCAAAGCGGCATTGGCCAGCCGTCCCACCTTGGCGTACCCGCCGCTCCTGTCCACCTTTTCCTGGCATGGCCAGCGACGGCTGGCGCACATATCTTGGCAAATGAAAGGAATCCGCGATGAACAAAAAGGAGATCGAGAGCAAGACCTGGCTGACCCGTGACGAGATGGTGAGATACCTGCGGAGCCTGGCTGATCGCATGACCCAGGGCATGCTGAAACTGGAAGCCCTGACCTATATCCGCGGCCGCGGCCTTCCCCACCTGTTCATCATTGACAACGAGGCCCAGCACACCGCCCCGCGCATGGTACCGACCGCGCTCTACATGGTGGGCGAAGACGGCAAGACCGCCCTTGCCGGCGGCCCGGAGCAGATCGGCAATCCTCGCCTGGACGACTTACGGCTATAGGCGCTGAGCGCCTAGATGGCCGGGGCGGTCGGGCTTACCATTTCTTGGTTCTGCGCATGCGGGTGCGGATGATGATGGCAAACAGGCTCAGCCCCAGTACCAGGCTGATGAGCACCAGCACCGTGCCGTACTGCAAGGGCCTGGTCTGCTCGATGTGAGTGCC
>JAKAGJ010000079.1 GCA_021815655.1 Deltaproteobacteria bacterium
GGTTGGGGCTTTGCCAGCCCTGGGTGTCCACCTCCTTGAGGGCCGGGGACGGACAGGCGAAGCGGTCCAAGACCGTGAAGCGGCCGATGTTGGTGGCGCGGTATGTGATGCCGGCCAGGGTCAGGCTGTTGCCCAGGTCCTCGGCCCGGGTGGTGTAGACGTAGGCCGGGTGGGGGTCGGCGTCGGCCAGGCGGGACAGGTTGGGCAGGTGGTTCTCCATCTGGTCGGCGAAGGTCACGGCCCCCTTGGCGGCCAGGTTGAGCGGCATGGCGTCCCAGAACCACTGGGCGTAGACGTGGCGGTGTCCCTGGTCTTGCAGCCAGGCGAGAAGTTGGCGCTCCTGGCGGCGGCGCTCCTGGTGGTTGTCCCACTGGCCGGCGTGCAGCAGGGGGGTCATCTGCCAGGCGCCCAGCAGGTGCAGGCCCAAGGTCAGGGCGCAAAGTAGCAGGGCGGGCCAGGCCCGCCGCCGGCCGGCCAGGGCCACGGCCTGGCCGAATACAAAGGGCAGGGCGGCGTAGAGGGGGCTCAGGTGGCGCCAGGTGCCCTGGGTGTAGGCCCCGCTGAGGAGCCATGCTCCCAGGTAGACCACCAGGAACAACAGGCAGAGGCGCAACAAGGCCCCTTCCTCCAGGCCGCGGGAGAATATCCGGCGCCGCCCGTGCCAAAGCAGGGCCGCCAGGGCCAGGCCGTAGCCCAGCCACAGGGCCAGGCGCGCCGGGGTCCACAACCACGGCCAGGTGAGGTGTCTGGCGGGGATCAGCCCCAGGATGGTGGGCAGGCCTTGCCGCCAGAACTGGCTCCAGGCCGGCCCCAGTTGCAGCGCCCGGCCCTCGCCCAGTACTTCCGGACTGAACAGGCCTTGGGGCAGGGAAATGACCCACAGGGGCAGGGCGCCCAGGAACAGGCCCAGGGCCATCAGGGGCACCTGGCGGCTCCAGAGGACGCGCGGCCGGTGCAGCAGCAAAAACAGCCCGCAGGCCAGGATGGTGGGCAGCATCAGCAGGTGGCACCACAGGCCCACACCCCACACCAGGCCCAGGGCCAGGGACAATAGCCCTGCCCTGGGCCCGCCTTGGCGCAGGGCGCGCAGCAGGCTCAAGCAGAGGCCGAAGGCCAGCACCGTGAACAGGGGCACCTCGATGTAGCCGCCCTTGGGCTCCACGCTTTGCAGGATGAGGTAGTAGGGACCCAGGGCGGCCCAGGCCATGGCCGCGCAGCCGGCCCAGTCGCCCAACTCGCGGCGCCCCAGGCGCCAGATCAGCCACACCATGACCAGGGACAGGCCGGTGGGCACCAGGGTCAGGACCTCGGGGCCGGCGCCGAACAGCCAGAACAGAGGCACAGCCAGCCAGGCCTCCAGGTTGCCGCCGAAAAGCTCGCCCGAAAAGAGGAAGTGCCAGTGCCCATGCATGATGTCCAGGGCCTGCACGCCCCACATGTCCATGTCGGCGTCCAACTGGGGCATGATTACATGGGGCGCCCGCAAGAGGGCCGCCAAGAGCAGCAGGAGCCAGGCCAGGCGGCCGGGCCAGGGGCTGGCGGGGGCCTGGGCCTTCACGGACGGGGGCCCGCGTCGTCGGGGCCGGCGTGTTTAAGCCCGCCTCGGGCGTAGAACCAGGCCCCGGGCAGGGTGGCCACCAGCACCGAGAGGTTGGCCACCAGCCCCAGCAGGAAGGAGTGGGTGTTGGTCAGCCCCACCAGGCTGAAGAAGGCCACGTAGAGTCCCTCCACCATGCCGAAGCCGCTGACCGAGACCGGCACCCGCGTGAACAACAGGGCCAGGGGCGCCACCGCCGCGGCCCTGGTCAGCGACAGGGGGATGTCCAGGGCCAGGGCCGCCAACCAGGTGCCCACCACGGGCACCGACTGCTCCAGCAGGGACAAAAGCAGGAACAGGGCCAGGGTGCCCCGGTGGTGGCGGTAGAGGCCGTAGGCGGCCAGGAAGCGTCCCAGCCAGCCCACCAGGCCGGGCTTGCCGGTCAGGCCCTCGGGCAGGCCCTCCAGCCGGGCGGCCAGGGGCCCGCTCAGGGTGACCACCACCGCCAGTACCGAGCCGCCCAGGATAGCCAGGGACCAGGCCCGCACCCCCGGCGGCAGGTCCAGGGCCAGGCCGGTCAAGAGCCCCAGGGACAACAGCGCGGCGCAGGCCGCGGCCACGAAGCCCAGGGCGCGCTCCACCACCACCGAGGCCGCCACGGCGGCGCTGGGGCGCCGCGGGCCGGAGACGGCGGCCACGCGCATGGCGTCGGCGCCCACGGTGCTGGGCAAAAAGCAACCGGCGAAGGAGGCCACGTAATAGGCGCGCAGGGCCTCGGCCTGGCCCAGCTCCAGGCCCCGGCAGACCACCAACAGCCGCCACTTGTAGCTCATCAGCAGGCGGTCCAGGGTTATCCACAGGGCCAGCCAGACGAAATAGACCCCGTGCGCCCCGGCCAAGGCCCGGGCCGCGGCCTTGAGGTCCACCAGATAACCCAGGAGCAGCCCCAGGAGCCCGGCGCTGATTAACAGCCGGAGCCATGTGCCCATTTTCATCAGCGATCACCACGTCTTTCCGCCGCGAGGCCCTGGGGTGCCAGCAAGTTAACATGCACCCGCCGGGCGGTCAACGCCAGGGACGGACAGGGGGCGGACCCGGGGATAGCTCTTGCAATTTATCCAAGGTTTCATTAAGCTTGGGGCGTTTGCCCATGAGGTCCGGTCGCGGTTATGGGGGCCGCCAGACCCCACCCGTGCCCAGTTGTTCCCCGCGCCGCGCGCGGGGGGCTGGGTCACCATAACCGGCTAGAACGCCGGACTTTTGTTGGAGATATTAATCATGAAAAAGGCTCTTGGGGCGGTGGTGGCCGCGCTGGCGGCGGTGCTTTTGGTCAGTTCCCTGGCCCTGGCGGCGATGGACCAGAAATTTTCGGTGGGTACTCGCTGGAAGACCTTCGATCTGACCGGCGACAAGAATTTCACGGGCACCATCACCTCCGGGACCGTTGACGAGCAGAGCCAGTGGTATCCCACCAACTTCAACATGCAGTATCTGTTCTGCCCCTACGGCGGCCTGACCCTGGATTACGACCGCTTCGGGGCCACGATGCAGCAGGACGGCAAGCTGAACTGGGACACCCTGACCCTGGGCGTGACCGCCCGCCTGCCTCTGGAGAAATTGCGGCTGGTCCCCTACGCGGTGCTGGGCCTGACCTACAACTCGCCCAGCTTTGATGAGAACAACTGGTGGCGCTACGGCTGGAACAGCCCCAGCGATTTTGACAAGGCGGCGGCTTCCCAGCCGGTGGGCTCAGACCCCAACCAATGGATGAGCACCGGCCGCATCCGCAACATGAAGACCGATTCGGCCTTTGGCTGGGTCTACGGCCTGGGGGCGGATTTCTTCATCACCAAGAACATCGCCCTCAACGCCGATGTGCGCTGGAACAAGGCCAGCACCGATGTCTCCTACACCATCGACACCGACGACAACAGCCACAGCAACCTGCTCACGCGGCAGTTCTCCTATGACCTGGACACGGTCAGCTATGCCCTGGGAGTGCGCTTTTATTTCTAGGGCCTTGGACACCATGGCCGCGGCCGGCTGCCCCGGGCGGCCGGCCGGGCTTGTTTGACAGGCTGTTGAAAACAGCCTGTTGGCGGACCACGAACCCACTCCCAGCAGGCTGCCGCCTGGCTGGGGACCCCGGGCATGGCCCGCCAAAAAGCGCGGGCGCAGATCGCCAAGCTTTTTGGGAGCGTTAGCCGAGTTCATTTCGGCTGACTAGAGTTGAATAAGTCCATGGACGGACTTTTTCTACATTCTGTTAGACAACCGGCAGCGGGGCCTTTGGCCCCCCCTTCCCACGGATCGGACAAGCATGCGAATACTGGTCACCGGCGGCACCGGCTTCACGGGCTCCCATTTGGTGCGCAGGCTGCTTAAACGCGGCGACGCGGTGCGGGTGCTGGACAACCAACCCGGCCTGTTCGCCGAGGAGCTGAAATCCCTGGGCGCGGAGCTCACCCTGGGCTCCATCACCGACGCCGCCCTCCTCAGGCGCCTGGTGGACGGCTGCGAGGTCGTGCACCACCTGGCCGCCAGCTTCCGGCAGGTCAACCGCCCCCAGAGCGAGTACTGGGAGGTCAACGTGGAGGGCACCCGGCGCCTGTGCCAGGCGGCCCTGGCCTCGGGCGTGCGGCGGCTGGTGTACTGCTCCACCCAGGGCGTGCACGGCAACGTGGACCACCCCCCCGGCGACGAGGACACCCCCATCGAACCCGAGGACTACTACCAGTACACCAAGTACCAGGGCGAGGTGGTGGTAAACGAGTTCATCGAAAAGGGCCTGGAGGCCACCACCCTGCGCCCCATGGCCATCTTTGGCCCCGGCGACCCGGCGCGCTTCTTGATGATCTACCGCCGGGTGGCCAAGGGGCGCTTCGTCATGGCCGGGCCGGGCACGGCCTTCTACCACCCCCTGTACATCGACAACCTAGTCGACGCCTTCGAGCTGGCCGAGAACGCGCCAGCCGCCGTGGGGCGGGCCTATCTCATCGGCGACGCCGAATACGTGACCATCAAGGACCTGGTGCAGCGCATCGCCCGCGCCCTGGGGGTGCGGGTGCGCATCGTGCACGTGCCCTTCTGGCCGGTATACGCGGTCAGCGGCCTGTGCGAGGTAATCTTCAAGCCCCTGCCCTGGGAGCCGCCCCTGTTCCGGCGCCGGGCCGACTGGTTCCGCCAGAACCGGGCTTTCAAGATCGACCGCGCCCGGGCCGAGCTGGGTTACGAGCCCAAGGTGGGCCTGGACGAGGGGCTCAAACTCACCGGCGAGTGGTACCGCCAGCACGGGTATATCTAGGCCATGTGCGGCATATCCGGCTTCAGTTGGCAAGACCAGGGCCTCATCGAGGCCATGAACCAGCGCCTGGCCCACCGCGGCCCCGACGCCGCGGGCTATTACCTGGGTGAGAAGGCCACCCTGGGGCACACCCGCCTGGCCATCATCGATCTGTCCGAGCGCGGCCGCCAGCCCATGGTCAACGAGGACGGCAGCGTGCGCATCGTGGTCAACGGCGAGATCTACAATCACCAGGACCTGCGCAAGGAGCTGATCGCCAAGGGACACGTCTTCACCTCCGACTCCGACTCCGAGGCGGTATTGCACGGCTACGAGGAGTGGGGGCCGGCGGTGATCGAGCGCCTGTTCGGCATGTTCTGCTTCGCGGTGCTGGATGAGCGCCAAGGGCGCATCATGCTGGGCCGCGACCGCCTGGGCATCAAGCCGCTGTATTACCACCTGAGTGGCAAGAATATAATCTTCGCCAACGAGATAAAGGCCATGCTGGCCTGGCCTGGGCTTGAGCGCCGGGTGGACCCCCAGGCGCTCTACAGCTACCTGGGCTGGGAGTTCACCCCCGCGCCCCAGACGCTTTTCGAGGGCGTCAAAAAGCTCCGGCAGGCCCACTACGCGCTGTTTGACCTGAACAGTGGCGCTTTCAGCGAGCACCAGTACTGGGACCTCAAGTTCGCGCCGGCCTTCAGCCGCCCCGAGGAGGCGGTGGAGGAGCTGCGCGCCCGCATCAAGACGGCGGTGCAGCGCCGGCTCATGAGCGACGTGCCCCTGGGGGTGTTTCTCTCCGGCGGTCTGGATAGCACCACGGTGACGGCCATGATGCGCCAACTGGGTGTGGACCCCCTGCACACCTTCAGTATCGGTTACCCCGACAAGAGCTTCAGCGAGCTGGAATACGCCAACGACATGGCCCAGCACTACCAGACCGACCACACGGTGCTGATGATCGAGGGCCTGACCATGGAGGACCTGGAGGCGGCGGTCTACCACCTGGACGAGCCCATGACCGACCTTTCGGCCATTCCCCTGATGCTCATATGCCGCAAGGCCCGCGAGAAGGTCATCGTGGTGCTCTCCGGCGAGGGCGGCGACGAGGTCTTCTGCGGCTACGACCGCTTCCTGGCCGCCAAGGCCGCCGGCTACATAGAGGGCCTGCCGGGCATCAAGCCGCTCTTGAAAGCCCTGGCCAGCCGCCTGCCCGACCAGCCCCAGAAGAAGGGCGCCATCAACATCTTCAAGCGCTACGTGGATGGGCTGACCCTGCCGGCCGAGGGCGGGCACCTGCGCTGGCAGTACTTCCTTTTGCCCGGCCAGGCCGAGGCCCTGTTCAACGACCAGGTGCGCGCCGCCGTGGACTTCGACCCCTTCGCGCCCCTGCGCCGCATCCTGGCCGGCTGCAACAGCCAAGATAAGCTGGACCGCGCCATCTACGCCGACCTCAAGTTGACCATGGCCGACAGCGTCTTGATGAAGGTGGACAAGATGAGCATGTCCACCTCCCTGGAGGTGCGGGTGCCTTTCCTGGACCATGAGCTGGTGGAGTTCACCGGCCAGTTGCCCGGCTGGTTCAAGCTCAAGGGCTTCACCACCAAGTACATCTTGCGCCAGGCCATACGGGGCCTGGTGCCCGACCGCGTGGTGGACCGGGGCAAGCAGGGCTACTCCCTGCCGGTGAAAAACCTCCTGCGCGGCCAGCTCAAGCCGTTGATGCAAGAACTCCTTGCTTCCAGCCCGCTGGTCAAGGATTTCCTGCAACCCGGGCAGGTGAACAAGCTCATGGCCGAGCACCTGGCCGGCACCCACAACCACAACCATGTGCTCTGGGCCCTGATGAACGCCGCCTTGTGGCACAGGCGGTTTTTTGAGGGGGCTTGAGGCGGGCTGCCGGCGGACGGGAAAGTCGCGGGCGGGGATAAACCCCGCCCCAACATTAAAACATATGAAGCCGAGGCGTTTTCCTTGACGTAGGGGCGGGGTTTATCCCCGCCCGTCTTGGCTTTGGCCACCAGGCAATCCCTCTCCCGCTTGGCGAATGCCGCCTGCGCGTACCTGAAGGAACGAAGTGGGAGATTGCTTCACCGCGTTCGCAATGACGTCTATTTTTGCTATGTTGATATGAACCGAGGTGTCTCGACAGTAGTCACGGATAGCGCGGAGGACTTATAGACCATGGCCCAGGGCGGCTACAAGGTGGGCAAGGCCCTGAAGCGGGGCGGGGGGCTCAAAGCCTACCAGGACCTGGTGCTGGGCAGCCGCTCCCTGGGCTATCTGCTGCTCTACGAGCTGGTGATGCTCGGCTCCCAGTGGGTGCCCGGCGCCCTGGGGCTCATGCTGCGCAAGCTCCTGTATCCCCTGCTGCTGGGCGCCTGCGGACCGGGCTGCCTCTTCGGCCGGGGGGTGAGCCTCAGGCATCCCCGCAAGATTCGCCTGGGCCGGGGGGTGATCGTGGACGACCACGCCCTCCTGGACGCCAAGGGCCAGGACAACCGGGGCCTGTTCCTGGGCGACGATGTATTCATCGGCCGCAACGCAATCGTCTACACCAAGGGCGGCGACATCGAGTTGGCCCAGGGCGTCAACGTCAGCCACAACTGCGAGCTGTTCTCCAGCAATCTCTTGAGCATCGGCGCCGGCACCTTTATCGCCGCCTACAGCTACCTGCTCAGCGGCGGCGAGTATGACATCGACTCGCCCACGCCCCTGGCCTTGCAGTCCGGCACCGACAGCCGGGGCCCCACCCGGGTGGGGTCCGACGTGTGGATCGCCGCCCACGTGGTGGTGGCTGACGGCTCGGTCATCGGCGACCAGGCCGTGGTGGGGGCGGGCAGCGTGGTCAAGGGTCAGATACCCCCCAACACCCTGGCCGCCGGCGCGCCGGCCCGGGTCATCAGGAGCC
>JAKAGJ010000080.1 GCA_021815655.1 Deltaproteobacteria bacterium
GTTCTGCCTGATCCTGCCCAACACCAACCTGGAAGACGCCCTGGCCCTGGTGGAGCGTCTGCGCGTCCAGGTGTCCGAAACCTGCTTCGAGTTCGGACGCCTGAAACTGGGCCTGACCATCAGCGCGGGGGTGACATGCAGCCAGGGCCAAGGCGAGCCGGTGCGGGCCGACACCCTGCTGAGCCAGGCCGACGAGGCCCTTTACCGCGCCAAGACCAGCGGCCGCAACCAGACCGAGGTGGCGGTCTGCCACCTGGCCTGACAGCCCCTGTGGCAGTCCCGGCGGTGTCTAATCTTATTTATTAAATAAACTGGTAGTGGCTTAAAACTGCTGGCCTTGTGCTGAATACTAACCAGGCCGGCCTCAGCCCCACAGCCCTCGCAGCAACTTCGCCGCCGCCCTGGCCCCGGCCAGGCCGTCACCCGGGCCTTCGTACTCCACGCTGAAGCACCCGTCATAGCCAGCCCGGGCCAGCGATTGCAGGAGCCCGGCGTAATCGCCTTGGCCGGCCTCCGGGCCAGGATCAAGCTGGCGGGTCTTGAAGTGCACATGCGCCACCGCCGGGGCCAACAACTCCACCGCCGCCCGGCGGTCGATCTGGGGATGGAAATTGCCCAGGTCCAGGCAGATGCCCAGAGGCGTACCCTCCCCTGCCCGGCTTTCCAGCCCGGCCCGCCACACCAAATCCTTGAGCAGCAGCATATCCTCGGCATGGCTGGTGAGGCCGTAGTGGTTCTCCAAGGCCAGGGTCAGCCCCAGGTCTTGGGCCAGGCGGGCCAAGGGCTGCAAGGCCCAGGCCGCGCTTTGCAGTTCCAGATCGCCGGCCCGGGGCGGCAAGGGCCGGCTGGCGGCCAGGCTGGGCCGGCCGGTCCCCAACCATAGACCATAGGCCCCGCGCGCCAGGCAACCCAGGGGACGCCGCAGCCGGGCCTGGGGATTGCGATGCCTTTCCAGGGACAGGAGCAGCCGCCCCAGGGAAGCCCCCGGGCCGCCGCCGATACCCACGCGCACCACCCGCGCGCCCAGGTCGGCGCACTGGCTCAAAAGCTCTTTGGCCAAGTCCACCTGCTGGGCCACCAGGGGCTTGGAGGCCCGCAATTCCAGGCACAAGGACAGGCCGCCCGGCCCCAGGCCGGCCTGGGTTTGGGCCTGGCCCAACTCCCGCCAGACCGGCCGTTCCCAGGAGGGCAACAGGCGGTCCAGCCACTCCAGGCCGTCGAAGCCGGCCCCGGCGGCCAGGGCCGGCAACTGGGCGCTGGCCAGGCGGCCGCGCAGCAGTGGCGCCGCCAGGGACCAGGCATGTAGCAGTATCCTGGGCATTATGCTCAGTCCAGCAAGCCCAGGTGACAGGCCAGGCGCTCCAGATCGGGGAACACGGCCTGGGCCTGGGCCAAGTGGGCGGGGGTGAGGGTGGAGGCCAGGGCGTAGCAGGTGGCCCCGGCGGCGGCGGCGGCGGCGATGCCGGCGGGGGCGTTCTCCACCACCAGGCAGTCTTGAGGCGCTTGGGCCAGGCGGCCGGCGGCGGTCAGGTAGGGGGCGGGGTGGGGCTTGTGGCGGGTGACGTCCTCGGCGCAGACCACCACCGCGAAGCCTTGGCGAATCTCCGGCGGCAGGCAGGTCTCCACCATTTCCCGGCGGGAGCTGGTGACCAGGGCCGCCGGCACCCCGGCCCGCTTGAGTCCCCGCAGCATGCGCCGCACCCCCGGGAAGGGGCGCACGCTGCCGGCCTGGCGCTCCAGGTACAGGGCGGCCTGCTGGTCCAGCAGCCGGGCCATGCCGGCCTGGGCCTGTTGGCGATCCAATGGGGGCAGCTCCAGGGCCGGGCCGTGCTCATCCAGGAAGCGCCACAACACCTCGGCGCCCAGGGCGCCCTCGTTTTCCAGGATGAAGGACAGGGGCACCCGCACCCCCAGCCCGGCCAGCACCTCCTGCCAGGCCTGGGCATGGCAGGCCATGGAATCCAGTATCACGCCGTCCATGTCAAATAGTACTGCCGCGAAGCGCATCAGGCCTTCACCGCCACCTGGTTGCGCCCCTGTTGCTTGGCCTCGTACAGGGCCTCGTCGGCGCGGTTAATGAGGTCGTCGATGCTGTCGCCGGGATGATAGGCGGTAACGCCCAAGGATACCGTGATGTTAAGCCCAGGGGCCATATCGCCGAAACTAAACTCCGCGATGCCCTCGCGCACCCGCTCCATGGCCTTGATGGCGCTGTCCAGGCTAGTGTCCACCATCACCAGCAGGAACTCCTCGCCCCCAAAGCGGGCGATGATGTCCACCTCGCGGATGGCCTCCCGGGTAAGCTGCGAGAATTTTTGCAGCACCATGTCGCCCACGTTGTGGCCGAAATGGTCGTTGACCCGCTTGAAGTGATCCAGGTCGGCATAGCAGACCACGAAGGAGTAGCGCCCCCGGTCGGCCAGGCTTTTTTGGTATTTGAGTATCTCCAGGATGTGCCGGCGGTTGAATGCCCCGGTCAACTCGTCGGTGATGGCCTGCTGCCTTATGGTCAGCAAGGCGGAGGAGAGATCCTGGTTCTGGCGCGAAACCTTGCGCCGCAGTTCGCTCAATTCCGAGCCGGAGAGCGAAAACCCGCCCAGGGTGAAGGCAAAGCCCAGCCAGTGGATCATCTCGGCCCGCAACTGGATCGCCTCGGGATGATACTGCAACAACAGCAGGATCACGGTGCCGTAGCAGGACAGGGCCATGGCGGTGATGAAGAAGAACCCGGCCAGCTTAAGGCGAAAGGCCGCGAAGATCATGGTCGTGAGGTACACCATCAGAAACACGGCCCGCAGTTGATCCAGAAAGTAGATGCTGCTGAAGGAGACGATGGTGGCGATGACTATCTGGAGCATGGTCAGGGATGGGTCGGGAAAGCGCAGGTTTTGGTTGGTGAGTATCAACACCGGAGCGGCCAGGGCCCCTACCACGAGCATGGCCATGAGGAGCAGGAAATCCTGCATGGTGCCCCGAAAAAAACCCAGCACGTAGCTGGCGCCCAACAGGGCCACGAACACAGCCCCTCCGCCCAGCCCCAAGAGGCTGCGCCGCAACCGGAGCCGCTGTTTGCCGCGCTCGTCCAAGGGTTCGGGCACCAGGGCTCACCTCCGCCGAATTAATTAACCGTAGCCTCTCTTACAGGTTATATGGAGTAGGTTCAATATCCTATTTCATTAAATCAGCCACAACCTGGGCACAATCCCGCCGCGTTCAAGGCACAGCCCGAGCCGCGGCAGTCCTGGCCCGGGGGTAAGTCCAGGGGGTTGACCATGGGGGGCAGGCTGGCGATGCCCTGGGCGGCCTGGCCCAAGCGCCGCCGCCATTGCTCCAACTCGGCCGCCTCCAGGGGCATTTCCAGCAGCCGTGAACCTTCTGTGGCCAGGTAGCATAGAAATACCCGAGGCAAAGGCCCCCGCTGGCCCTGGGCCTGCCACAGGGCCAGGGCATAGAGGGCCATCTGGGCGCGGTATTTCTGGGGCTTGACCTCGCCGGTGACCTTGTAGTCCACCAAAAGCGCCGGTCCCGCGAGTGGCTGCACCAAGAGGTCGAACTCGCCGATCACCTCCAAGGCCGGGGCGCCCTCCCGGGCCGGCAATACCAGGCTGAAGCCCTGCTCCCGGGCCAACCGCCCCGGCCCGGCCGCCGCCAAGAGCTGGGGCAGGCCGCAACTCCACCAACCGGCGGCCAGGGCCGCGGCCCGGGAACCCAGATCATCTGCCAAGTCCAGGCCGATCAGGGTCTGGGCCAAGCCCTCCGGCCCGCGGGCCAGGTCGCTCAGTTCCAGCAGGCGGTGCACGGCGCTGCCCAGGGCGGCGGCATCGGACGTGCCCGCCTGGCCCTGCCCCGCCGCCGGGGCCAGCCAGGCGCTGTCCAGCATCAGCCGCCGGCTGAATACATAGCGCCGGGGGCAGGCCAGCCAGTCCTCCAGGGCGCTGACCGACTCGCTCACCAGGGCCACCGGGGCTGGCCGGCGGTGCAGGCTGCGCTCCAGCACTTGTTGGGCCTGGCTGGCCAGGGCGCCAGTGGCCGGCGGGGCGGCCAGCGGCGTCGCCCAAGTCTGCGCCGGCGTGGGTGGCGCCAGCAGCCTGGTTTCAGGGTCGGACAGGATGTATCGCCCCAGCCAGCGCCCCCAGTAGCCCTGGTCCTTGTCCGGCGCGCCGTGCAGGCAGAAGATCAGGCGCTCGCGCGCCCTGGTCAGGGCCACGTAGAACAGGCGGGCGGCCTCGGCCTCCTCCACGGCCCGCTGGCGGGCCAGCAGGCGCGCGGAAAGGGGCGTGGGGCGCGCCCGCCCGCCAGCCGGGTCGGGGCCCTTGAGCCCCAGCACTCCGCCTGGCCCCAGCAAGGGCGCGCCGTGCCGGGGTCTGAAGGCCAGGTCCGCCAGGGCCACCACCGGGAATTCCAACCCCTTGGCCTGGTGGATGCTCATCAGGCGGATCACCGGGGCCTCCTCGCCCATGAGCGGGGCCTGGGCGTCCTCGGGCGGCTCTTGCACCAGATCCCGCAGGCGGCGCAGGAATTCCTCCACCCCGGCCCCGGCCAGGCCAGGGTCGCGGGCCGATTCGATAAGCTTGCGCAGGTTGGCGGCCTTTTGCTCGCCGCCGCTGGTGCCCAGCCACACCGGCACGAGATCGCTGGCCTCCACCAGGCACTCCAGCAACTCCGCCGGGGAGTAGCGTCGGGCCTGGGGCCTTAGGCGCGCCAGCCAGGCACGTGCCCCCTGCCAGCGTGCTTGTTGCTCAGGCCCCAGCCAGTCCGGCAGGTCCACCACCTGGGGCAGGGCCTCAGCCAGGGGCCGGGCCTGGCCAGTTTCCGTGAAGCCCAGGGCCAGCAGGCTTTCGTCGCTCAAGCCCACCAGGGGCGAGCGCAGGAACCCGGCCAGGGCCAGTCCGTCGGCGGGGTCCAGCAGGGTTTGCAGGGCCAGCAGCAGGTCCCCCACCTCCTGGCACTGGTAAAAGCCCCGGCCGCCCACGGTGTAGTAGTCCAGGCCGGCGGCGCTCAAGGCCCGCTCGTAGACCTCCACCTGGGTCAACCTACGGAAAAGAATGGCCACATCCCCGCCCTGCCAGCCCTGGTCGCGCAGGACCCGCAGGTGGTTGGCCAAGGCGCGGGCCTCGATCTGGCGCCAGAGGGCCAGGCTGGTCTGCTCGCCGCCCTGGCCCCGGCAGTCCAGCACCTCCACGGCGGGGCCATCGCCGGCTTGGGCGCGTCCCCGCACCTGCTCATCACCAACGCCGAAATCCACGTAGACCTCGGGCGCCGGGGCCTGGTGGTCCGCCTGGCCGAATACCTGGGGGAACAAGCGGTTGAAGAAGGCGATCAATTCGGGGCGCGAACGGAAGTTCTCGCCCAAAAAGGCCACCTGGCCCGCCCCGTCCTGAAAGCGGCGCAAGGCTTGGCTGAAGACGCTGACGTCGGCCCCCCGGAAGGCGTAGATGCTCTGCTTGCGGTCACCCACCAAGAGCACCAGGGGTCCGTCCGCCGGTGGGGCCTCGCCGGTGGGCGCGGCCAGACCGGCCAGCAGATAGACCATCTGCCCTTGCACGGGATTGACGTCCTGGAACTCGTCCACCATCAAGGCGCGAATGCGCTGGCGCAGCTCGGCCCGCACCGCCGGATGGCCGCGCAAAAGCTCCAGGGCCAGGAGCAGCAGGTGGTCAAAGGACAGGGCCGCCCGCCGCCGCAGCTCGGCCTCCAGGGAGGCCTCAACCTCCTGGGCCAAGGTGAGCAGGTCTTGTCCATAAGCCGCCGCCGCCGGCAGGGCCGCCAGCCCGGTCAACTCCTGTTGCAGGGCCAAGGCCTGGTCTTTAAGCTCCTTGGCCTTGCCCCACTGCCCGCCCAGCAGGGCCCCCAGGCGCTCCAGCAGGGGCAAATCCAGGCCATTTTCTTCAAGTGATTTATGCGATAAACTCCAATCTTCGCTAATTTCCTTTATTTTATCAAGATAGGCCGCCTTGGCGCCGAACTGGCCACCGGCCCGCCCGGCTTCCAGCAGGGCCAGTACCCGCCCCAGCTCAGCCAGGAGGCCCGAGCCGGCGGCCAGGGCCTCTTGATGGGCCTGGGCCGTGGATTGCAAGGCCTGGCCGGCCCGCAGGCCCTGGGTGGCCAACTCAGCCTGCAACCGCGCCAGCATCTCCGGCAGGGAGCCCCGTCCACCCAGCCCCAGGCCTTGCAGCAGGCGGGCCAGCAGGGGGTCGCGGCCTTGCAGGCGCGCCCGCAGGCTCTCGGCGATCACCTCCTGGCGCAGGCTGGCGAATTCCCTGGCCTCCAGCACCGCGAACTCGGGGTCCAGGCCCAGCAGGGTGCCGAATTCTCGCAGCAGGGCCGCGCAGAAGCTGTGGATGGTGCTGATGGGCGCCCATTCCACCCGGGGCAGCAGGCCGGCCCAATCCACCTCCCCTGGCGCCCCGCCCTGCCCTGCCCGCTGGGCCACCTCCCGCACCACGCGCAGGCGCATCTCCTGGGCGGCCTTGTCGGTGAAGGTGATGGCCACGATGTTTTCCGGCGCCAGCGGCGCCCGCCCGGGTGCCCCGGCCAAGAGCCCCAGGTAGGTCTGCACCAGGCAGGAGGTCTTGCCCGCCCCGGCCCCGGCGCTGACGCAGAAGTTGCTGGCCAGGCCGATGATTGCCTCACGCATCGCCGGCCTCCGCCACATCATCCTCGCCGCCGAGCATGGGCCGCGCCCGGCAGGCCAGCGCAAATTCACAGTAGCGGCAACTTTCCACCGAAGGCCTAGGGGCCAGATCGCCCTGGCTCAAGGCCTGCCACAGGGCCTGGACGTGGTTGTAAAGGTTGGGCTGGGCCGTGGCCGCCAGGGCTTGGCGGGTGGCCGGGTCCCTGGCCAGCAGGGCGTCACCAGGTTCCAGGCGACGGGTGTAACCGGGTTTTTGCCAAAAGTGGCGGGTGTTGAGCAGGCGCCCCTCCAACGCCTCGTCATCCCTGAGGAATGTCTCGGCCGCCGCCGCCAGGTACAGGGGGATCTGCAACGCCGCGGCCAGGGGCGGGTCGCCCGCCGGAGCGCCTTTCCTGGGCTGCGGAGGGTAGAGCCCCTGTCGTATCAGGGATTCGTTGCGGGTGTGCTTGTAGTCGGTCAGGCGCAGGCGGCCGGGGCCTCGGTCCAGGCGGTCCAGGCGGCCGCGCAGCACCAGCGGCGGGCCGTCATCCACCACCAGGGCCAACCCCTGGCCCTCTTGGCCCAGGGGCTCCTCCACGGCCAGGGGGCGCAGGGCGCCCATTTCCGGCCACTCCCGCTCCACCACCTGGGCCAGGCCGGCCAGCAGGGTTTGGCGCCGGGCCTGCCACACCAGGTCATGGCCGGGGCGGCCCTGGGCGGCCAGCTCCTGGCGGGCCTGATCCAGGCAGCGCTCCAGGCGTTGCCCACGCGCCGCCTGGTCCCAGGCGGGGTCGAACTCGGCCGGCGCGAAGAACAGGGCCAGGGCGCGGTGCACCCAGTCGCCTTCCAGGCGGCCTTGCAGGTCCCAGCCGGGTTCGTCCTCGGGGGCCAGGCGCAGGAGCCGGCCCATGAACCAGCTCCAGGGGCAGGCGGCGTATTTTTCCAGGGAGGAAGGCGAGAGCCGGCGGCGCTCCGGCGCGGCCAGCACCTGGGCCAGGCATTCCCGGGCCGGGCCGGCCAAGAGCCGCCCGCCAAAGGCGTCGGCGGCGGCCAGGCGCTGAGAGGGT
>JAKAGJ010000081.1 GCA_021815655.1 Deltaproteobacteria bacterium
ACCTCCAGGTGCAGCTCGCCCATGCCGCTGATGATGGTCTGGCCGGTGTCCTCGTCGGAGCGCACCCGGAAGGTGGGGTCCTCGTCGGCCAGCTTCTCCAGGGCCAGAGCGAGCTTGTCCTGGTCGCCCACGGTGCGGGGTTCCACGGCCACGCTGATGACCGGTTCGTAGAACTCCATGGGGTCCAGCAGGATGGGCCGGTCCTTGGGAGCCAGGGTGTCGCCGGTGGAGGAGTTCTTGAGCCCCATGGCCCCCACGATCTCGCCGGCGTGGGCCTCCTCCAGGCGTTCGCGCTTGTTGGCGTGCATGCGCAAGAGCCGGGCCACCTTCTCCATCTGGCCCTTGGAGGCGTTGTACACCTCGGCCCCGGCCTTGAGCTTGCCGGAATATATGCGCACATACACCAGCTTGCGTCCCTGGTCCATCTGCACCTTGAAGCACAGGGCGCTCAAGGGCGCGGCGTCGTCGGGGGCGCGGCGCTCGGACTGGCCGGTCTCGGGATTGATGCCCTCCACGGGGGGCACGTCCAGGGGCGAGGGCAAATAGTTTACCACCGCGTCCAGCACCGGCTGCACGCCCTTGTTGCGCAGGGCGCTGCCGGCAAACACCGGCACCAGCTTGAGCCCGATGCAGGCCCGGCGCAGGGCCGCCACCAGGTCCTTGAGGGGTATCTCCTGCTCGGCCAGATACAGCTCCATGATGGCGTCATCGGTCTCTGACAGGGCCTCCAACAGGGCGGTGCGGGCCAGGTCGGCCTCCTCGGCCATCTCCGGGGGGATGGGGCCGCGGCTGAAGCTGGCGCCCTGGTCGGCCTCGTCCCAGATGAGGGCCTCCATGCCGAGCACGTCGATGACGCCCCGGAACTGGTCCTCGGCCCCCCAGGGGATGGTCAGGGGCAGGGGCACGGCGCCCAGCTTGTCACGCATCTGCTGCAACACACCGGCGAAATCGGCGCCCACCCGGTCCATCTTGTTGATGAAGGCGATCTTGGGCACCTGGTAGCGGTCGGCCTGGTGCCAGACCGTCTCGCTTTGGGGTTCCACCCCACCCACGGCGCAGAACACCGCCACCACGCCGTCCAGCACCCGCAAGGAGCGCTCCACCTCGATGGTGAAATCCACGTGGCCGGGGGTGTCTATGAGGTTGAGGGTGTGGCCTTCCCACTGGCAGGTGGTGGCGGCGCTGGTGATGGTGATGCCCCGCTCCTGTTCTTCCTCCATCCAGTCCATGACCGCGGCGCCGTCGTGCACCTCCCCGATTTTGTGGGTGCGGCCAGTGTAGTACAGCACCCGCTCGGTGAAGGTGGTCTTGCCCGCGTCGATATGGGCCACGACGCCGAAGTTGCGCGTTTTGCGGAGCCGAGCCTCGCCGGCCATGGTAGAGCCTTTTCTTTCCCCGGGGGTAGGCATGCAAGCCTCCGCGCCCCCCCAGCCGGGGAGCCGGCGGGGCCACGGAGGAAAATCGCCAATAAAACGGTAGCCGCCTGGCAACCCGGCGGCTATATAGTATTTATACGCTGACCCGCCCGCCTGTCAACCCGCCCCGGTCATGATGGGCGGGCGGGTTTGTCCCCAGCCACCGCCACCAGGGATGCCCCATGACCCAGGCCCTCGCCGCCGCCGCGCCCGCCCCCCGCCTGCTGGAGGCCTACCAGCGCCTGCTGGCCGCCTTTGGCCCCCAGCACTGGTGGCCGGGCCAGACGCCCCTGGAGGTGATGGTGGGCGCGGTGCTGACCCAGAACACCAACTGGGGCAACGTGGAGCGGGCCATTAACAACCTCAAGGCCGGAAACCTGCTCTCCCTGGCGGCCCTGCGCGCCCTGGACCTGGACCAGTTGGCCCAACTAATCCGCCCGGCCGGCTACTACAACCTCAAAGCCCGCCGCCTGCGTAACCTGCTGGACCTGGTGGCCCTGCGTTTCGGCGGCGACCTGGAGGCCCTGTGGTCCCTGCCCCTGGACCAGGCCCGCCAGGCGCTGCTGGCCAGCAAGGGGGTGGGGCCCGAGACGGCCGACTCCATTCTGCTTTACGCCGGAGGGCTGCCCAGCTTCGTGGTGGACGCCTACACCTTCAGGGCGCTGGGACGCCACGGCCTGGCCGAGCCGGGGCTGGACTACCACGGCCTGCGGGCGCTTTTCATGGCCAGCCTGCCGGCCCAGGCCGCCCTGTACAACGAGTACCATGCCCTGTTGGTGCGCCTGGGCAAGGAGCGCTGCAAGAAGGGCCGGCCCCTCTGCGCCGGCTGCCCGCTGGAAGGCTGGTAAGGGCCGGTTTTGGTGAGGCATCACCTATCTTATCACTGGATATTATGGTTGGCGGCGGCCCCGTTTGTGGGCATAATGGCGGCGTGGCCGCACGGCTTAGGCAATCGAGGTGGATGATGGCCTTCAACCTGGATATACGCACCCTGTCCTTCGCCTCGGCGGTTATCGCGGCCGTCCTTTTCGGCTATCTGCTCCATTTGCAGCTCACCCGCAAGACCTATCCCGGATTTGGGCTCTGGACCCTGGCGGCCTTGTCGGCGGGAGTTGGCTTGATCCTGGTCGGCCTGCGCGGCCTGACGCCGGACCTGATTACGGTGGTCAGCGCCAACTTCTTTATAATCCTGGCCATGATGCTGGTCTACCGCGGCATGGCCATCTTTTGCGGCCAGCGGCCCAAGGTGTGGCCCGATGCCGGGTTGATGATAGCCTTCCTGGGGCTGATATGCTGGTTCACCTACGGACCAGCCAGCGTCAACTGGCGCATCATAATATTCTCGCTGTTAAATTCATATTATGCCCTGCGCGCGGCCCGCCTGGCGGCGGTGGAGGGGGCCGCGCTGTTGGGCTCGCGCAACTGGCAGTTGATCAGCACCCTGGCTGGCTTGGGGGCCTTCTTTTTGCTGCGGGCCGCGCTGACCTTCCTCTGGGAGCACCAGCTTGCAGACTTGATGGCTGCCGGCGCCTTGCATGCGCTCACATTTTTGGTTTCGTTCGTGGGCCACATCCTGACCTTCACCGGCCTGGTCTTCCTGAACATCCAGAGGCTGGAGCTGGATCTGACCACCGCCCAGCACCAGGTGCGCCAGCTCAGCGGCCTGTTGCCCATCTGCGCCCACTGCAAGCGCATCCGCGACGACGGGGGCCAATGGCAGCAAGTGGAGAAATACATCAGCGCCCGCAGCGATGCCGGCTTCACCCACGGCATCTGCCCCCAATGCCTGGCCGAGCTCTACCCCGAGGTGACCCCCGCCGTCCGCGCCGGCGCGTCTGGGGACCAGCCGCCCACACCCGTGGCCTGACCCCGCCACCAGCCCCGCGCGACCGGCCATACCATTATCCTATGATAAACATTGACATGGCCCCGGCGGGCATGGATGCTAGGCCGAAGACGCTTGCGGAGCCCGTGTCATGAGCTATGCCGTGGATATGCGCAGCCTGAACCTGGCCTGGTCAGCCATCGCCGTGACCTGGGTCATCCTCCTGTTGGTGATGCAGCGTAGCCGCAAGACCTATCCCGGCTTTGGCCATTGGACCCTGGGCACCCTGGCGGCCTGCCTGGGCATGTTCTTCATCGCCCTGCGCGGCTACATTCCGCTCTTGTTGTCCATGGTGGCCGGCAACCTGCTCCTGGTGGTGCAGGTGGTGCTCATTTTCCGGGGCCTGGCCATATTCGCGGGGCAAAAGCCCAGCCATTGGCCGGATGTGGGGCTCCTGCTTCTATTCTTGGCCGCCTATGCCGCCCTGACCTATGGCCACGATAGCACCAAGGGGCGCATAATTCTGTTTTCATTGTACTATGAGTACTATTACCTGCGTTGCCTGCTGCTGGCCCTGTGGCCGGTGCCCGCCTTGCTGGGCTCGCGCAACTGGCTGGTCATCATATCCCTGGCGGTGATGATCGCTTTTTATTCCCTGCGCGTGGTGGGCGTCATTTTCTGGAATTGGGGCGTGGTGGAGATATTGACCTCCAGCCCCATGAACCTAATCACCAACCTGGCCACCTCCTGCCTGAGCATCCTGACCCTGGCCGGCCTGATATTTCTTAACTTTCAGCGCGTGGAGCTGGAGCTGCAATCAGCCCAGCGCGAGGTGGGGGTCTTGGGGGGCCTGCTGCCCATCTGCGCCAAGTGCAAGCGCATCCGCGACGACGGCGGCTACTGGCACCAGGTGGAGCAGTACATCAGCGACCGCAGCGACGCCGCCTTCACCCACGGCATCTGCCCCCAGTGCCTGGAGGAGCTCTATCCCCAGGTGGCCGAGGAGGTCCTGGCCAAGGCCGGCGTGGCCGGCCAGCCCCGTGGCGGCCAGAGCGCCTAGAGCCCCAGCAATTCCTCCCGCAGACTGCGCGACAGGCTCTTGACCGCCGCGAAGGCCTGGTCCACGGTGCGTTCGCCGTCGGTGTTGACCAGGCAGCAGGTGGCTGGAGACAACAGGCTGCGCGAGAGCAAAAAGTCGCGGTCTATGCCCGCCTTGTCCAGGGTGTTCCACAGGCTTTTCAGGCGGCCGGCCAACTCCTCCAGGCCCTGTTTCTGGAAATTCTCGGTCTGGGTGGGGATCATGCCCCAGATGATGACGCCCCCCCGGTCCAGGAAGCGGCGGATGCTTTTCACGTAGGAAACGAAGCGCTCGCCGTTGGAGTACATGTCCAGGCTCAACACCTCCAGGTCCAGGCCCAGCAGGAAGTCCCAGTCGGGGTTGCCGCACAAATGCACCCCCCGGGGACGCTCGATGTAGGAGAAAAAAGTCTCCAGGTCGCGCTTGGCCGCCGCCTCGCCGTAGCCGCTAACCCCGCTGAAGACGAATTGCAGCCCAGGCTCGTCGATGAACATGAAGGCGTTTTCGTTCATCAGCTTAAGCCGCCTAAGCTGGGTGTTGACCCGCTGGGCCATGAATTCCAGCATGAAGGGGCGCACGCTGTCGTCAAAGATGATGGGCCGGTTGTCCTGGTCCTTGACGTTGAATCCGAAGCTGATGGGGCCTTCCAACTGGCCGCGGATGGCCGGGCGGTCCTTGAGGTCCAGCTGGAGGAATTCATGGTACACCGCCGAGTAGGTGGGGCTGATGTCGAAGTACCCCGGCTCGGCCATGTGGGCCAAGGCTTCTTCCAGCTCGGCGATGAACTTGTCCATGGAAAAGCTCAGACGCTGGTTTTCCATGTCCAGCACCGCCCCGGGGAAGTGCTCCGAGGCCTGCACGTACATGTCCTCGTAGTAGTTGAGGCGGGGCAGTTGGGGCCAGAAGGGTATGTCCAGGCTCAGGGCCGACTGCAAGGCCCGCTGGGCGTCCTGGTGGGGCATCACGGCCATGGCCGTGGTGAGCAGGTTGCCGGGAATGGGCACGGTTTTCTCCTCGCGTCTTAGTTGGCTTGCGCCGCCTGGGCGGCGTCCCTGGTCTGCTGGCGTTTCTCCTCGCTCCACTGCGTGCACAGGGCCGCCTGGCCCTTCATCACCGACTTGGTGCACAGGGAACAGGCCGGCTCGCAGGGCCTGATTTCGGCGGCGCGCCCCTCCCGGGCCTTGCGGGGCCACTGGGGGTCGGCCAGGAGCACCCGGGCCAGGCCGACCAGGTCGGCCTGGCCTTCCTGGATCAAGGACTCGGCATAGGCCGGCTGCTGGATGCGCCCGGCGGCGATCACCGGTATCGGTACCTCCTGCCTGATGGCCGCGGCCAGGCCGGCCATGTAGCCCTGGTGCTTTTCCTGGGCCTGGCGTTCGGGGATGAAGAAGGACTCGTAGGTGCCGCCCATCACCGACAGGTAGGCCAGGCCGGCGGCGGCCAGGCGGGGGGCGGCTTGCTTGGCCTCGGCCAGGCTCCAGCCCTGGGGCAGCCACTCGTCGGCCAGGTAGCGGTAGCCGACAGGGAAATCCGCCCCCACCGCCTGGCGCACCGCCGCGATCACCTCCAGGGGGAAGCGCAGGCGGTTCTCCAGGGCGCCGCCGTAGGCGTCATCGCGGCGGTTGGTGCGCGGCGAGAGGAACTGGGCCAGCAGGTAGCCGGTGCCGCCGTGCAGCTCCACGGCGTCGAAGCCGGCCTCCTTGACCAGGGCCGCCCCGGCGGCGAAGGCTTGCACGATCCGGGCGATCTCCTCCTGGGTCAGGGCGCGGGGGGTCTTGTTGCC
This sequence comes from Deltaproteobacteria bacterium, assembly GCA_021815655.1. Classification (GTDB taxonomy): domain Bacteria; phylum Desulfobacterota; class Desulfarculia; order Desulfarculales; family Desulfarculaceae; genus JACRDC01. Next base: position 6,102 of record JAKAGJ010000081.1, read on the forward strand.
CGCCGGCACCGCCGAGGGGGCCAGGGGCTCCTCCTGCCAGGCGAAGCGGCCGGCGTGGTTGAGTTGCAGGCTAGCCGCGGCGCCGCCGTCCTTGATGGCCTGGGCCAATTGCTTAAGCCCGGCCAGATATTGCCGGCCATCCACGCGCAAGGTGAAGGGCGAGCCCAGGCCCTCCGGGGCCACGGCGGCGTTCTCGGCCACTACCAACCCGGCGCCCGAGGCGCCCATCTCGCGGTAATGTTTTAGAATCAGCGGACTGACCTCGCCGGTGGGCCGGGCGTAGCCCAAAAACAAGGGCGCCATGGTCACCCGGTTGGCCAGGGTCAGGCGGCCCAGGCTCAAGGGCGAGAACAAATGGGGGAAGTCGCTCATGGTTTCCTCCAGGGGATGGCGGCCAGCCGGGGACCGGCTCGGATTAAAAACTTCGGATTAAAAACTTATGATAGCAGGCCCGGCCGGGACGGGGCCACGCCTTTGCCACAGGCCGTCCCCGGCTGCGGGGCCGCGCCCCTTGCGCTGTGTCCTAAACCTGATAAATAAGTTGGGTGCGGCTGGGAAATACTCCCGCCCTATAGCCAACTCTTGCCGAAAGAGGCTTCATGCCCTGGCTGATTACCCGCTTGTGCCTGCTGTGCCTACTCCTGGGCCTGACCGGGGCGCTGCCGGCGGCGGCCGAAACGGTGAGCCTGCCCATATCCCTGGATTATCCCCTGCTGCGCGACATGGTGGCCAAGCAGTCCTTCCCGGGGCCGGGCGAGACGGCCACGGTTTTGAACCAGTTCGGGGGCTGCACCCTGATAGAGATGAGCCGGCCGGTGGTGGAGCCGGAGCGGGAGTTCTTGCGCATGCGCTGCGCCATCAAGGTGCGCGTGGGGGTGCCCGTGGCGGGCGGCTGCCTCAACCCCGTGGACTGGCGGGGCTTCATCGAATTGGTCCAGCGACCGCGCATGAGCGGCCGCAACTGGGAGTTGGGCTTCGACACCCTGGAATCGCGCCTGTTCAACCAGGACGGCCAGCCGGCCAAGGTGGCCCAGACCATGTGGGATTTAATCAAGGAGCACGTGCACGGCTATCTGGACCGCCAGACCATCAGCCTGGCCCCGCCCATGAAGGACTTGCAGCAGTTTTTGCCCCTCTTGATGGATGAGCAGTCGCAGCCGCGCATGCAGGCCTGGATGAAGAGTCTGCGCCCCGGGCCGCTGACCGTCACTCCCCTGGCGCTCAAGGCCGACATCCGCATGGACGTGGTTCCCCAGGCCGCCTCGGAGACCGAGCATCTCACCATCTCCCAGGACGAGTTGGAGCGCTTCATCCAGACCTGGCAGGCCTGGGACGCCTTCCTGGTGTATCAGATCAACTTCCTGGGGCGCCAGCCGCTCACCGCCCTGGAACAGCGCACCCTGCTGGAAACCCTGCTGGAGACCCGCCACCGCTTCGTGGAGGAACTGGCCCAGGAATCGCCAGGGCGCCGCGACGTGGTGCGCGAGCAGTTCGTGCTGGCCTGGCAGCGCCTGGCCCCCATGTTCAGGCGCCAGTTGGCGGGCGGGGG